>NZ_JBGONU010000028.1:0-66348 GCF_041439295.1 Vibrio sp. 1F253
CTGCGACCCCATCATTATGAGTGATGTGCTCTAACCAACTGAGCTAAGTAGCCATTTCCAAATTGTTGCTCATTTCGAGACGTTGCCGCTTCGTTGTGAACGGGGCGCATTATGCGGAGTTGAGTGAAACCCGTCAACTTTTTTTTTGAATAAATCACGAATAAACATCTGTTCGGTTTCTTTTTAGTCAAAGAGGCGTATTTGTCAGCAAGAAATAGGTTCAAATGCCGATATATATAGGAAGTTAAGTTTTGGATAAGAAGCTCTTTAGCAAAGAGCGAAAACGAAAAAGGCCAGTGAATTCACTGGCCTTTTATTAGATGTTTATCGGTAATTAAACGTTGAAACGGAAGTGAACAACATCACCGTCTTTAACGATGTATTCTTTGCCTTCAAGACGCCATTTACCTGCATCTTTTGCTCCGCTTTCACCGCCAAATTCGATGAAATGTTCGTAACCAACTACTTCTGCACGGATGAACCCTTTTTCGAAGTCGGTGTGGATCTTGCCTGCAGCTTGTGGCGCAGTCGCACCGACAGGGATCGTCCAAGCGCGAACTTCTTTAACACCTGCAGTGAAGTAAGTCTGAAGAGTAAGCAGTTCGTAACCAGAGCGGATCACTCGGTTAAGGCCTGGTTCTTCGATACCCATGTCTGCAAGGAACTCTTCACGATCTTCATCGTCAAGTTCAGAAAGCTCAGATTCGATTGCAGCACAAACAGCAACAACAACGTTGTTCTCTTTTTCTGCGTACTCACGAACTGCGTCTAGGTAAGGGTTGTTTTCAAAACCATCTTCAGCAACGTTTGCGATGTACATTGTTGGCTTAAGCGTTAGGAAGTTAAGGTAGTCGATCGCCGCTACTTCTTCTTTAGCAAGTTCAACAGTACGAGCCATACCACCTTCTGTCAGGATAGGTAGTAGCTTTTCAAGAACCGTAGTTTCGAATTTAGCGTCTTTATCGCCGCCTTTTGCTTTTTTAGCATTGCGGAATATTGCACGTTCACAGCTATCTAGATCGGCAAGAGCAAGCTCAAGGTTGATCACTTCGATATCTTCGATAGGTGATACTTTGCCTGAAACGTGAACGATGTTTTCGTTTTCAAAGCAGCGTACAACGTGACCGATAGCATCAGTTTCGCGGATGTTAGCTAGGAACTTGTTACCTAGACCTTCGCCTTTAGATGCGCCAGCAACTAGGCCTGCGATATCTACGAATTCCATTGTCGTTGGAAGGATCTTCTGTGGATTAACAATTTTTGCTAATGCATCTAAGCGTAGATCTGGAACCGGAACGATACCTGTGTTTGGTTCGATCGTACAAAATGGAAAGTTTGCTGCTTCGATGCCTGCTTTAGTCAGTGCGTTAAACAGAGTTGACTTACCAACGTTTGGTAGACCAACGATGCCACATTTAAAACCCATGATATAAACCTTATTCTGCTTTGAACGTATGTAAGCGATTTTGTGCTTTTGGTAGGCCATCTTTCAATAAGATGTCTAGGCTACGAACCGATTCGTCAACGACAGCCTCGATACACTCTTGCTCTTTCGCAGGAGCTTTGCCTAATACATAACCTGCAACTTTATCTTTGTGTCCTGGATGGCCAATGCCTAATCTAAGACGATAGAATTCTTTATTGTTACCCTGCTTGCTGATGATGTCTTTCAGACCATTATGTCCACCATGACCACCACCTTTTTTAAACTTACCAATACCTGAAGGGAGGTCTAACTCATCGTGAGCGACCATGATCTCTTCTGGTTTAATTTGGTAGAACTTTGCCAGTGCTGCAACTGCTTTGCCGGATAAGTTCATAAAAGTCGTTGGGATCAGCAAACGAAGATCTTCACCATGAACCATGATACGACCCGTTAGGCCAAAGAACTTTGGTTCGTTCTTCAGTGTCACGTTGTGTACACGTGCTAATTCTTCAACTACCCAAGCACCCGCATTGTGGCGAGTTTTGGCGTATTCTGGACCTGGATTAGCCAGTCCAACGAGAAGTTTTATTTGTTGGCTCAAGGTATGGATCTCTCTTGGGATTTCAAAAAGCGCCGTATGATATCACAGTTTATGAAAAAGGTGCGAGCTAGCTGATAGCAACTCAATGTTTCAAACTGTGGTCGTTAGATATAAAAAAAGCACTTCATCGAATGAAGTGCTTAATATCTTTTTCAGATTGTTCTGCTAAAGCAAAGCTATAGAGCTTTGATTAGTTGAACATCGCAGAGATAGACTCTTCGTTGCTGATACGACGAATCGCTTCAGCAAGCATGCGAGAAAGGCTTAGTTCAGTTACTTTACCTGTCGCGGCCATTTCCGGAGAAAGCTTGATTGAATCGGTAACAATAACTTGGTCTAGAACTGAATTGCGGATATTGTCTGCAGCAGTACCTGAGAATACAGCGTGAGTTGCGTAAGCGAATACACGCTTAGCACCGCGCTCTTTAAGCGCTTCAGCTGCTTTACATAGTGTGCCACCAGTATCGATCATGTCATCAACGATAACACAGTCACGACCTTCAACATCACCGATTAGGTTCATTACTTCAGAAACGTTAGCACGTGGACGACGCTTATCAACGATAGCGATGTCAACATCACCTAGCGCTTTAGCTGTAGCACGAGCACGTACAACACCACCAAGGTCTGGAGAAACCACAACTGGGTTTTCTAGGCCACGGTTAGCCATGTCTTCTAGAAGAACTGGAGTGCCGAAAATGTTATCAACAGGTACATCGAAGAAGCCTTGGATTTGCTCCGCGTGTAGGTCGATAGTAAGAACGCGGTCAACGCCAACGTTAGAAAGGAAATCTGCAACAACTTTTGCAGTAATAGGCACACGAGCAGAACGTACACGACGATCTTGACGGGCATAACCGAAGTAAGGGATTACAGCAGTAATACGGCCAGCAGAAGCACGGCGCATTGCGTCAATCATTACCACCAACTCCATAAGGTTGTCATTGGTTGGTGCACAAGTTGATTGAATCAGGAATACATCGCTACCACGAACGTTTTCATTGATTTGAACAGCGACTTCGCCATCAGAAAAACGGTCTACAGTAGCATCGCCAAGAGAGATGTATAGACGATCAGCAATACGTTGGGCTAGTTCAGGTGTTGCGTTACCAGCAAATAGCTTCATATCAGGCACGGTGGAAACCTCGGGTTGCGTCCAGTTTTAAATAGATTGTGGGTGGGCTGATTGGTATTCAGCCAAAGTTTCTTTCAAAGGCGAAATGTTTCGTCCTTTCGCGACAAACGCGGAAACTGTGTCAGGTAGTTGCTCTAGCACCAGTTCGGCTTCTTTTTTGCTGCTAAATTCAGCAAAAACGCACGAACCTGTACCAGTCAATCTCGACGGCGCGTATTGTAGCAGCCATGAAAGTTGCTTATCAACCTCTGGGTACAGCATTCGCACAATTTTTTCGCAATCGTTTACGTATTCTTGCTCTAGAAGCGTTGATAGTGCTCGCTTCGGCGTATTTCGAGTTAATTCTGAATGTGTGAATATGTCTACAGTTGCTATGCTCACTTGAGGTTTAACAACGAGATACCATTTCTCATCCGGATTAGCGGGTTGTAATTGTTCACCAACACCTTCAGCAAAGGCGGCGTGGCCTCGAACGAAGACCGGAACGTCTGCACCAAGCTTTAAGCCAATCTCAGCTAACTGGTCATCAGACAGGTTGAGTTGCCATAAATGGTTGAGCGCGACCAACACGGTTGCGGCATTTGAAGAGCCTCCGCCAATGCCACCTCCCATAGGAAGCACTTTCTTTAACTGAATATCCGTACCGAAAGTTGTCGATGTATATTGTTGAAGGGCAGTTGCGGCTTTCCAAATCAGGTTATCTTCTGTCGCAACGCCTGGAATTTCAGGTGTGATTGTTATCGAGCTTGTTTCTCGGTTTGCGGTAACCGTAAGTTCATCGCCAAAGTCGACAAACTGAAATAGGGTCTGAAGTTCGTGATAGCCATTATCGCGTCGGCCAGTGATATAGAGAAATAAATTCAGCTTAGCTGGCGAAGGCCAGTGCGTTGGCGTTGTTATCATTTTTTCAGTGTCCACTTCGAAACTACAATGTTGATTTTGTTCTCGTCTTGCTTGAATGACAATCGAGTAGGGAGGGGAATTGTCTCTACCTTTGCGTTGTCTTCATCTGATAGTTGTTTACTCGGCATCTCTGTATTGCGATAGTTAGCAAAATTCAGGGTCCACAATTGACTGCTGACTTGTTTAGACAGAGATTCAAGCGTGTTAGTGCTGTTGAGTTGGTAGCTGTCTGCTTGGTCGGGAATGCCAAGGAACCATTGTGGTAGGTGATCAATGGGGATCTGCAATCCAGTAAGTTGCTCTACCAATACAGATGCACTTGCATGGGTGAATACTTGATCATCGTAAGTCACGACTTTTGCACCCAAACTGTCGATTGTAAGGTTCAAAGCGGTTTGACCAAGGAAAGTGGTCAGTCTTAATTGGCTTTGATTTGGGGAGTGCTTCCATATGAAGTTTAGGCTTTGGCGTTGCTCTGGAGAAATGTAAGCGAGCTTGCCTGAAGCTTGATAGTTTTCTATCTGTAAAAGCCTGTTTTGGTGACTTTGCCACTCAACGCTGGTCGGTTGTTCTGGGATAGACGAGCAACCCACCATAATGATGGTCAAAAAAATAAGAGACGTGATTTTTCGAAGCTTGCTCATATTTGCTCACAACTTGTTCAAATTTATCTAAAAAACGTCTCAATTATAGCATTGAATTCACGAACTCAGGAAAACAAATCCCGCTTGCTCTTTAAATAGAGCCATGCATCAAGTAAAATTCGCCCCTTGTTTCCATTCCCTGATCGAGAACTTCTGATACATGTCTTTGCTTGCCGTAGGTATCAATCACAATACAGCGTCGGTTGAATTGCGAGAAAAAGTCGCTTTTGGTCCAGATAAATTATCTGAGGCACTTAAGCAACTTAACGCAAATGCACACGTAAATGGAAGTGTCATACTTTCTACCTGTAATCGAACTGAAGTGTATTGTGACGTCAAAGGCGTGGCAAAAAACAAGTTGATCGATTGGCTGTCTGTATTTCATCAAGTTAGCCCTGAAGAATTAAAACCGAGTATCTACATCCATGAAGAACAAGCCGCGATTAAGCACTTAATGCGCGTTGCCTGTGGTTTGGACTCTCTGGTGTTGGGTGAACCACAGATTTTAGGTCAGGTGAAGCAAGCTTATACAGATTCCCGAGATAACAAATCTGTTGATGCTTCAATGGAAAAACTGTTTCAGAAATCATTTTCTGTCGCTAAGCGTGTTCGAACTGAAACCGAAATTGGTGGCAGTGCGGTTTCAGTTGCTTACGCAGCTTGCACATTAGCCAAACACATCTTTGAGTCGATTGCTGAATCAACGGTGTTATTGGTAGGTGCGGGTGAGACGATTGAATTGGTGGCAAAACACCTTTCAGCGAATGGTTGCACCAAGATGATTGTGGCCAACCGAACTCGTGAGCGTGCTTTAGGGCTAGCAGAAGAGTTTGGTGCTGAAGTGATTAGCCTCAATGAAATCCCCGATCACCTGCATCGAGCGGATATCGTGATCAGCTCAACCGCTAGTCCACTGCCTATTATTGGGAAGGGCATGGTTGAGACCGCACTTAAGACAAGAAAACATCAACCGATGTTGTTGGTTGATATTGCAGTGCCTCGAGACGTTGAGTCTCAGGTAGGCGATCTGAATGATGCTTACCTGTATTCCGTTGATGATCTGCAGTCGATTGTTGATGGCAACATTGAACAACGTAAAGTGGAAGCTATCCAAGCGGAAGCTATTGTTAGTGAAGAAAGTGCGGCCTTCATGAGTTGGATGCGCTCACTGCAAGCGGTAGACAGTATTCGTGACTATCGAAAATCGGCCAATGAAATCCGAGAAGAATTATTAAGTAAGAGTTTACAATCACTTGCCGCTGGCGGTGACCCTGAAAAAGTTTTACTTGAGCTAAGTAACAAGCTCACAAACAAATTGATCCATGCTCCAACGCGTGCACTCCAAAGTGCAGCAGAGCAAGGAGAACCTGCAAAATTAACGGTCATTAGACAGAGTTTGGGCTTAGAAAACCCTCAATAATATTCGACCTCCAACAGAATAAGACATTATGAAAGCCTCGATTCTAATAAAGCTTGAAACACTTGTTGAACGCTATGAAGAAGTTCAACATCTACTTGGTGATCCCGATGTACTTGGGAATCAAGACAAATTCCGTGCCTTGTCAAAAGAGTATTCTCAATTAGAAGAGGTGACGGGGTGCTTTAAATCATACCAGCAAGCTCAAGAAGATTTAGAAGCTGCTGAAGAGATGGCAAATGAAGACGACGCAGAAATGCGTGAAATGGCTCAAGAAGAAATCAAAGATGCGAAAGCGAATATTGAACGTCTGACTGATGAGCTGCAAATTCTTCTGATTCCAAAAGATCCAAACGATGAGCGTAACTGTTTCTTAGAGATTCGTGCCGGCGCAGGTGGTGATGAAGCGGGTATCTTTGCGGGTAACCTTTTCCGTATGTACTCTAAGTTTGCCGAGAAAAAAGGCTGGCGCGTCGAAGTGATGAGCAGCAATGTTTCAGAGCAGGGCGGCTTTAAAGAGATGATCGCTAAAATCAGTGGCGATGCTGTTTACGGCACAATGAAGTTTGAGTCTGGTGGTCACCGTGTACAACGTGTACCTGAGACGGAATCTCAAGGTCGTGTTCATACATCAGCATGTACCGTTGCGGTTATGCCTGAGATCCCAGAAGCGGATCTTCCAGAGATCAAAGCTGGCGATCTTAAGATTGATACTTTCCGTGCATCTGGCGCGGGTGGTCAGCACGTTAACACCACGGATTCAGCAATCCGTATTACTCACTTACCAACAGGTACAGTTGTAGAGTGTCAAGACGAGCGTTCTCAGCATAAAAACAAAGCGAAAGCGATGGCTGTTCTTGCGGCTCGTATCGTTCAAGCTGAAGAAGAGCGTCGTGCTGCCGCGATTTCAGATACACGTCGTAACCTATTAGGTTCTGGTGACCGTAGTGACCGTATTCGTACGTACAACTACCCTCAAGGCCGTGTTTCTGATCACCGCATTAACTTAACTATCTACCGCCTGAACGAAGTTCTAGAGGGTGATATGCAAAGCCTGCTTGATCCTGTTCTACAAGAGCACCAAGCCGATCAACTAGCAGCACTTGCTGAGCACAACTAATTACTATGCAGTCAGCATATACGGTTGAAAGTGCTTTAAAGTCAGCAATCGTACAGCTTCAAGAGGGCGATAACACGTCGCCCTCGATTGATGCTGCGGTACTGCTTTGTCACGCCTTAGATAAACCTAGATCTTACCTACTGACTTGGCCTGAGAAGCATCTCACTTCAGAACAAGAATCCGAATTCCATATCCTTCTAAAACGTCGCTTAATCGGTGAGCCTGTGGCTTATATTGTTGGTGAACGTGAGTTTTGGTCGCTACCGTTAAAAGTCTCTCCTTCTACTTTAATCCCGCGTCCAGATACGGAACGTTTGGTTGAAGTGGCGTTAGACAAAACGTATGGCAAGCAAGGTGCGATTCTCGATTTAGGAACTGGTACAGGTGCGATTGCTTTGGCATTGGCGTCTGAGATGCCGAACCGACCAGTGACGGGAATTGATCTTCGTCCGGAAGCGCAACAACTTGCGACAGAAAACGCTCAGCGATTAAATATCACTAACGCCACTTTTTTACATGGCAGTTGGTTTGAGCCTTTGAACCTGGCTAACTCTGAAAAAGAAGCGGTGAAGTTCTCGTTGATTGTCTCTAACCCACCTTACATTGAGAAGAATGACCCTCATTTATCTCAAGGTGATGTGCGTTTTGAACCGATCACAGCGTTAGTGGCTGAAGATAAAGGTTTAGCTGATATTCGATACATCTCTGAAAACGCACGAAGCTTTTTAGAAAACGAAGGTTGGTTAGCGTTTGAACACGGTTACGACCAAGGTTTAGCTGTACGTGAGATTATGCAGGCGCTCGGATATCTCGATGTTGTGACAGAGAAAGATTACGGTGGTAATGACCGAGTGACATTGGGTCGTTACTGTTCATAGGCTGCTGTTAATCATCTTGTGAGCAATAGATGATTAACTTGCTAAATTGATACCTTTAACTCGAAAATACACTTAGCTCGATAATGCATTTAACGCAGAAATACAGAGATTTTACGCAGAACTACAGAGCATTAACGGGTATTGTGTGGCTCGTGTTAACGAAAGACATATAAAAATATAAAGGAATACCATGTACGAAGGTCTAAAACATTTTCACCTATTAACGATTGCTATAAGCGCACTGCTTCTTTCGATTCGTTTCGTTCTTATGATGGCTAACTCACCGAAGCTTAAGCATCCTTTCTTACAGCGTTTCCCTCATATCAATGACTCATTGCTGTTGCTTTCGGGTATTGGTTTGATTTTTATCACTGGCTTTATTCCATTTACACCAGCAGCACCCTGGTTAACCGAAAAACTAACCTGTGTTATGGCTTACATCGCATTGGGTTTCTTTGCGCTTAAGCTAGGTAAAAACAAGCTACTGAGAGTGTTCTCTTTCTTTGGTGCGCTTGGCTGGTTAGCGATGGCAGGTAAAATTGCAATGACGAAGACACCAACATTTTTCGGTTAATTATCTCCTTATTTCGGTTAACTACCTATGTACGAATTTTTTGATGAAGACTTTGACCAGCTAGAGTTAGCTGAAGGTGCATTGATCTTAAATAAAGCGATTAACCCAGAAACTCAAGACAGTTGGGCAGAACAAGAGTTGGCGAGATTGTTGAAAGACGCCGAGTTTGCTTTGGTTAACGAAACGGATGAACAGCAGAAATTTGAATCCTTTATTCGACTATTCTTTTATGAGTGGGGTTTTGCTGGGGATAAAGATGCGTATTTTTCTTCGGAAAACGCATTTATCGATAAAGTACTTGAGAGAAAAAAAGGCATTCCAGTGAGTCTTGGTGCGATCTTTCTGTATCTAGGTCGCAAGTTAGGCTTCCCTGTTGAAGGCGTATCTTTCCCAACTCAATTCTTACTTAAAGTGAGTTGGTTCGGGCAAGCTGCTGTATACATTAACCCGTACAACGGCGAGTACGTTGGCGTGCAAACTTTACGAGCATGGCTTATTGGGCATGATGGCCCACTAGCTAAGGTAAAAGCTGAACACTTAGAAGTTGCTGACCACCCAACGATTATTGGTAAGTGGCTAGCGTTACTTAAGAGTGCATTGCTGCGAGAAGAGCGTTATACGCTTGCATTGAAGTGTACTGACCTTGCGTTAACGTTTGTGCCGGATGATCCGTATGAAATCCGCGACCGCGGCTTTATTTATCAGCAGCTAGACTGTCATCAAGTCGCTGCTACGGATTATCAATATTTTATCGACCAATGCCCAGATGACCCTGCATCTGAGCTACTAAAATCTCAAGTGAACGTCATGAACGAAAAGACAGTGGTTGTTCACTAATTAATAATTATTTAGAGAGAATATGATGGAACAGAAAACAGTTCACATTGGCAATATGCCAATTGCTAATGACAAGCCATTTACGCTATTTGCAGGTATGAACGTTCTTGAATCTCGCGATCTCGCTATGCAGATCTGTGAGCACTACGTGAAAGTAACAGAGAAGCTGGGTATCCCTTATGTATTTAAGGCGTCTTTCGACAAAGCAAACCGTAGCTCAGTTCACTCATACCGTGGTCCTGGCATGGAAGAAGGTCTTAAAATTTTCCAAGAGCTGAAAGATACTTTTGGCGTGAAGATCATTACTGATATTCACACAGAAGCACAAGCTCAGCCTGTTGCTGATGTGGTTGATGTAATCCAACTTCCGGCGTTCCTAGCTCGTCAAACCGACCTTGTTGAAGCGATGGCTAAGACTGGCGCGGTAATCAACGTGAAGAAACCTCAATTCATGAGCCCAGATCAAGTGGGTAACATCGTTGATAAGTTTGCTGAATGCGGCAACGACAACATCATTCTTTGTGAACGTGGTTCTTGCATGGGGTATGACAACTTAGTTGTTGATATGCTTGGCTTCGGTGTAATGAAAAAATCATCAAACGGCAGCCCAATCATCTTTGACGTGACTCACGCGCTTCAAATGCGTGATCCATCAGGTGCTGCATCTGGCGGTCGTCGTGAGCAAACGGTTGAACTAGCTAAAGCGGGCATTGCGACGGGTATTGCTGGTCTATTTCTTGAGGCTCACCCGAACCCGGATCAAGCACGCTGTGATGGCCCATCGGCGCTACCGCTAGATAAACTAGAACCGTTCTTGAAGCAGATGAAAGCACTTGATGACCTTATCAAAGGCTTCGAGCACATCGAAATTAAATAGTTTTATCTGATGTTAAGTCACTAGTATTAACTAGAGAATGTTAACTCGTTATTTGATTGCAATAGACAAACGCCCAACTCTTAGAGTTGGGCGTTTTTTAATGGAACATCCGTTGAGTTCACCGAAGCCTCGGCCTATTTGGGCTATGACTAAGCTGTCTGAATGGCTGTTCACGAACTTGTTTTTCAGTGCGTCAATCTACGATAGGCGATTAAATTCTTGTTAACAGAGCCTCTGATTCCCTAAGAAAGGGGTATAGGTGTGTGAGGTCTGTCCTGTTTGTAGTGAATTACTGACATTCATCACACTTTATAAGTAAACGATTGCCTGTGATGCAGGGGAAGTTTGAGTGTAATCTCATAATTTTGTTACACTTAACTGTTGATCTATGCGTGACCAATTCGACATAAATATGAAATCGTCGTGTTACATTTAGAATGTTAATTTAAGATTAGTCATGTTGAAGTCTTATTGTTCGAACTCCAGACAAGGAGTCGCAATGGATTATAGAAAGCAGTGGATTCCCCTAAAAAGTTCAAAGGTATGACAATGAAGCAACGCCTTATTCTAAAAACAGCACTAAGTGCTGCAATCCTAGCTACTTTGGCAGGATGTGCGTCTCAATCAGCTCATGATTGGAACCAAGACGAAACTTATAAGCTAACTATCCTGCATACGAACGACAACCATGGTCGTTTTTGGCAGAACAAATACGGCGAATACGGCATGTCTGCACGTAAAACGCTTGTTGACCAACTTCGTGCAGAAGTTGAAGCAGAAGGCGGTAGCGTGTTGCTTCTATCTGGCGGTGACATCAACACTGGTGTACCAGAGTCAGACCTTCAGGATGCAGAACCTGATTTTAAAGGTATGAATAAAATTGGTTACGATGCAATGGCATTAGGTAACCACGAGTTCGATAACTCACTAGACGTACTGCAAAAACAGATCGACTGGGCAAACTTCCCAATGCTATCTGCAAACATCTACGACAAAGCGACAGGCGAGCGTAAATTCCAAGCTTACGAGATGTTTGAAAAGCAAGATATCAAGATTGCTGTTATCGGTCTAACGACTGAAGATACTGCGAAAATTGGTAACCCAGAATTTATTGCTGGTATCGATTTCCGTGACCCTAAAGAAGAAGCGAAGAAACTGATCGCTGAACTTAAAGAAACAGAAAAACCCGATCTTATCTTCGCTGTGACTCACATGGGTCACTACGAAAATGGTCAGCGTGGTGTTAATGCTCCGGGTGATGTAGCACTAGCTCGTTACCTAAATGAAGGCGATCTAGATATGATCGTTGGTGGTCACTCTCAAGAGCCTGTATGTATGGAAGGCCCTAACGTTGCGAAGCAAAACTTCAAGCCGGGTGATGAGTGTAAACCAGACGTTCAAAACGGTACTTACATCGTTCAAGCTCACGAGTGGGGCAAGTACGTAGGCCGTGCTGATTACGAATTCCGTAACGGCGAACTAGAGATGGTGAGCTACGACTTGGTTCCCGTTAACCTTAAGAAGAAAGTTAAGATTGACGGCAAGAAGCAACGAGTTCTTATTCAAGATGAAATCGCACAAGATCCAGAGCTGCTTGAATTCCTACGTCCTTTCCAAGAACAGGGCCAAGCTCAGTTAGAAGTTCAAATCGCTGAGACAAATGGCAAGCTTGAAGGTGACCGTAACGTAGTTCGCTTCCAACAAACTAATCTGGGTCGTTTGATTGCTACTTCTCACATGGAGCGTGCAAAAGCAGACTTCGCTGTGATGAACTCTGGTGGCGTTCGTGACTCAATTGAAGCCGGCGATGTGACTTATAAAGATGTACTAACAGTACAGCCTTTTGCAAACATCCTGACTTACACTGATATGACAGGTAAAGAAGTTCTAGATTACCTAAACGTAGTGGCGACTAAACCTGTTGATTCAGGTGCTTATGCACAGTTTGCAGGTATTTCTATGACTGTTGCTGACGGTGAAGTATCGAATGTCTTCATCGGTGGCAAGCAGCTTCGTTTAGACGAAACATACCGCTTTACGGTACCAAGCTTTAACGCTGCTGGCGGTGACGGTTACCCTAAACTGTCTGATCACCCAGGCTTTGTGAACACAGGTTTTGTTGACGCTGAAGTACTAAAAGAGTACCTAGAAGCAAACAGCCCTGTTGATGTGAACAAGTACGCGCCTTCAGGTCAAATGGTTTACAAGTAATTGAATCCAGTTAATTGAATCATTAGGTGCTAAATTAGATTGACTCTAGCACCATGATAAATTTAACTAAAGCGACGCCTCGGCGTCGCTTTTTGTTTATCTATCGTTTGGATTTGTTATGACCCCTGCAATCAATCTCGCCAAGAAAAAGAAAATCGCTCACAGTGTGCATCAGTATCATCATGATACAAATAACACGAATTATGGATTAGAGGCTGTCGAAGCGCTTGGTCAAGATCCCAAACGTGTATTCAAAACGCTTTTGTTCAGCTTGAATGGTGTGGCGAAAGATTTGGCGGTTGCCGTTATTCCCGTCGATAAGAAGCTAAATCTAAAGTTTGCAGCAAAAGCGGCGAAAGGTAAAAAAGCAGAGATGGCTGATCCAGATATTGCTCAGAAAACGACAGGTTATGTGGTGGGAGGAATCAGTCCTCTTGGTCAGAAAAAAGCATTGCCTACCTTTGTTCATTTCAGTGCTACCGATTTTGAAACGATATGTGTGAGTGCAGGGAAGAGAGGGTTAGAGATCGAGCTAGATCCGAAAGACTTAGTACTACTTACGCGTGGTCAGTTTGCTGAACTATGCCTGTAGCTTGTGCTTTCCATAACGATAAACGTACATGATCATAAATAAAACGCCCGCTAGACTAATCTAGCGGGCGTTTCTTTATCGACAGTCCCGTTTGAAAGGGTTCTGACTACTTTTTCAAACCTAAAGTACCACCAACACGTTTCGTTACAGGCTTGTTCGGTCTGTTTGAATCTGGACTGCGGTTTGTCGGTTTACCGCTTCTACGTTCGTTATTGTCGCGATCTGTGCGATTGCGATCCGAACGGTTTTTATCTGAATTAGAACGCTCTGAACGAGAGTTTGATTTCCAGTTCTCGGTATTGCCACCGCCACCGCTTTCACCGTTCGATGAGTTACGGCCACGCTTTGAGTTAGGCGCATGACGGAATTCATCCGCATTGTTACCGCGATAAGTGCGAGTACGGTTCTCGTTTTGATTACGGCGCGCTGTTGAAGTTTGGTTCTCTTCACGGCTATCAAAAAGTTTCGCGTCAGTCGCTTTACGAATGCGTTGACCCTTCGCGTTCATTTTTGACGCATCTTCAGTACTTACTGAGCCTTCACACATCGCCAAGATTTCAGTAATCTCTTCGTCGCTCAGGTAGCGCCATTTTCCGTTAGGAATGCCGTCTAATGAGATGTTCATAATACGAACACGGCGAAGCTTAAATACTTCATATCCGAGAGCTTCACACATACGGCGAATCTGACGGTTAAGGCCTTGCGTTAATGTGATGCGAAACGAGAACTTGGTCTCTTTCTCTACCTTACATGGCAAGGTAACAGTATCGAGAATATGAACGCCAGCGCCCATTTGCTTCAAGAACTCAGTCGTAATAGGTTTATCTACACGAACCACGTATTCTTTTTCGTGGTTGTTACCTGCACGTAGGATTTTGTTTACGATATCGCCATCGTTGGTCAAGAAGATAAGACCATCAGAAGGCTTATCTAGACGACCAATAGGGAATATACGCTTGTGGTGACCTATAAAGTCGACGATGTTGCCTGGAATATCACGCTCAGTAGTACAGGTGATACCTGTTGGTTTATTAAGAGCAATGTAGATCGGCTTTTCTCTTGAACGAACAGGTT
Source organism: Vibrio sp. 1F253 (assembly GCF_041439295.1). NCBI lineage: Bacteria > Pseudomonadati > Pseudomonadota > Gammaproteobacteria > Vibrionales > Vibrionaceae > Vibrio > Vibrio sp. 1F253. Next base: position 14,290 of record NZ_JBGONU010000028.1, read on the forward strand.
TATTGTCGATCTCAACATCATCACCAGGCAAGACTTTAGTGCCCATTTCAGGGATCTTACCGTTAATAGTAACTCGGCCAGCATCAATGAGTTTGTCGGCTTCGCGGCGTGAGCAAAAACCAGTTTCACTGATGTATTTATTAAGGCGTTTAGCTTGGGATTCTTGTGACATGATATTCTCTTAGCGTTTCACAACGGAAATATAGATAAACAAAAAGCAACCTCTGAATAGTTGCTTTGAGTTGGGATTCGTTAACTGAGGACAATTTTAGCACTTGGTGTGAGTCTAGGCACGAAATATCGCTCTTGATGCAAGACCGCTATTAGCTTACTTATCTATCTCAACTTATCAACTGCTGCGCTTTTGATGGCGCTCTCTGTTCTCTAGCTTTTTGTCATTACTCTTTCTGAGCATGACATAGACCGCACCTGTACCACCGTGAAATTGCTGAGCTGAATGAACACATTGAACATCGTTAATTTGTGTTAGCCAATTTGCCACGTAGCTTTTCATCATTGCTGGTGGATTCGAACGCTCACCTTTACCGTGGACAATGATAACGGTGCGAACATCCATTCTTAAACACTGGCGTAAAAATGAGAGTACTTCGTTACGAGCGTCTTTCAGTGTTTTCCTGTGAAGGTCGAGTTTGGCTTGAATTGGATACTTGCCCAAGCGCAGCTTTTTGTATACGCCTTCTTGTACGCCATCTTTTTTATAAGCAATGACATCGTCAGGTTTGATCATTGGAGAGTAGTCTAATGATAAGTAGTCTTTCTCGTCGTCAGACAGCCACATAGCGGCTTCACGCTTAGCAAGGTGAGATTCTGTGACTCGGTGTACTTTCTGGTGTTCGGCGGTGTCATGGTCGATACGTTTAACATCGCCCATCATTTCTTGGAATAGATCTAAGTCGTCATCATGAGACATAGTGTGTATCTCAAGTTGGATAAGGATAGGGTAAGTATACCTAAGTTGAGGCCGGGTTTAAAAATGAAAAAACCGGAGAAGACAATAAGTCTGCTCCGGTGCAAAGCGTTTTTACATCCACCCAAAGAAAATGATACTTAAAAGTAGATGACTTAGGCTGAGCGATTCTAGTGAGGAGATTTTTCAGTCATAACTTTGTAGATGAAGAAGCCTCCATAGAACATCATGAGACCCAGAGCCCCGAATATTACTATCATTGAAGATAGCCCCACCGCATTACCAAATAGGAGTTCTAGCCAAAAGTCCATGTGTATACCTCAAAGTTATATGACACGAGTTAGTGTATTAACTGGTGTTATCAATTCACTGATCTGGATCAATCCTGTTTCATAAGTTAAATACTTGTTGGTAACTGTGTGTTTTTCGTCACATTGGCATTTCACTTGTACGTCTTTTGTTCGAACGATTCGATATTGTAAAAAAGAGTGAAAAAAGCCCTTGCGGATAAACTCAGAATCCGTATTATACGCTTCATCGACAGGCAATCAGCCAGTTAGATATCTCGGTGAATAGCGCAGCTTGGTAGCGCATCTGGTTTGGGACCAGAGGGTCGGGGGTTCGAATCCCTCTTCACCGACCACATTAAAGAAAGCCGTAGCAGAAATGCTACGGCTTTTTTGCATTTTAACCCTTTGGTTTCTATTTGGTTTGAAAACCAAGCGGGGGTTCGCCCGATGTTCAAAATAAGCTCTTCACTGGCCACATTAAGAAAGCCTGCTCAATGAGCAGGCTTTCGTCGTTTTAGATCATAGGAAATAGGATCAGAACCAAGGTGGGGTTCGCCTGATATTCAAAATAAGCTCTTCACCGATCACATTAAGAAAGCCGTAGCACTCTCGTAATAGAGGGGGCTACGGCTTTTTTGCATTTTGGTATATGTGTCATTCCCTAGAGCGACGAAGGAGTGAGTCGGAAATCTCTTGTTGTTCTAAACATCCCGCATAGAGAAAGGATTGACTCAATAAGCCAGCCGAAAATCTGTTTACTTCACATCACACGTGATGTTCTTGATTGGCGTCTCTGAAGTAGCAAAGCAAACATACGCTTCAACAGGGTTATTTCGACCAATTCGAATGTAACCCGCCTGTATTTCATCTTCGTTAAACGTCACCGAGTGAGAGTTACTCGTTTGGCCATCGTAAAAGCTCGCTTCAAATTTTCTATTCATTTGGCTCGCGATACGGTTGCGTGTCGTCGATGTAATGAACGTAATATTGGCACAGCGCATCGGTGGCTTCTCAGTGATCAGAAACTGGCCGCTTTCTTTATCTAACACACCGCCTTTTGTATCCGGTTGAATGTCTATCGCCTGAAACTGTTCGATGGTACAAGTTTCTTTAGCCGTCACTACCGTAGGCGTGAGGATCGCTAGGGCTAAAGGTAAAGCAAAGAGTACTAGTTTCATGAGAACAACACCGTATATAAAAAGAGCGAAAGATAATAACACCGTTATGGTGCGATTAAGTGTAATGATTCAGTTATTAAGTAATGGTTATATTATGAGAAGGTCATGGTATCGAATTTAGTTAGTTGTCGTCACTAGTCTCAAATTGACACCGGGCCTGTTGGCTTTGTGATTGTTGAGTGACATTGAAACCTTTCTCTTCTAACAACTGCAATAAGTTACCTTCTCCTATTAGGTGCAAGGCGCCAACCACAATTAAGTAGCTCTCTTTCGAGTCAAGTTTCCAATCATTGGCGGATAGTTTGTTTGCCCAGTCTATATTGCGATCGGTTAAAAATGCTTTCTCTAGTTCAGGTGACATCTCAGACAGCTCTGCGAAAGCTTCTAGCTTCGCTAAATCACCCGCTTTCCAGCTTTCGATTAAGCAATGAACCACACGATCAGTTTGGTCAAACTCTTCAAGGCTACTGACTAACCACTCCTTACCGTCGTCCTTTTGTTTTGTCATCAGGTCTATTTGGAATTGAAGCGGCTCTAAGCTGATAACGGGAACATCTTGGATAGTCGCTTTGTAAGCTAGCGTCGCATCAACGCCGCCGGCGGAGCCATAACCGAGTTTTTTTAACTGCTGCATCTGTATAGAAAGAGATGTCGCCCAAGGCGGTGAGCTAAGCAGTTGTTGCGTCGGCATGTCCAATGATTTTGAGATGTCGGTTAATAATCGCAGCTGTTCTTCATTGAGTACATCGGCTGTAGTGAGTTTGTTTCGGGGATATACAACGTCATCAGACTTTCTGATATCCGTTTCGATAACTAAGCCATCACTGTTTTTTAGCGCGTCGGTGATGGCCGAAGGAAGTGGGTACATACTCTCGTCTCCCACGTGCACAGAACCTAAGATAGTAAGCGTCAGATCATCCGTTTTGGCTTGCCAATAAAGAGGTTCGGCCACAGCTTGTCTGGCTGAAAATGCGAGAACGAATAAAGTTACGTACCAAAATGTGCGCAAGGAAAGCTCCTATTAAAAGATATGAACTCGTTAAAATTGATTTTGACGGCGTTTTTTAACGGTTTTTTTTGAGAACGATGTCACGTTGTTTGTACGAAAAGTATAACAACACGAACAAACTCTTAAACCTTTCTCTCTATCAACAACACGATTTTATGAAATCCGTTAAAAAGATTGTGATTCATTTCTCAATTTTTACGTCAAAATAAAAATGACGGAAGTGCCGTGGATTGTAACTTTATGATTTTAATATAATTAATTTTATCAGTGTTTTTTAGATTTGAAGCTGATCACTTTATTAACCTGATTTAATTCACGGCAAAAAATAAGCCCATATAGTTTATCTAACTTTCGAAGCGCTCCACTTTGCTTCTGACTCAATTTTAAATTTATGGGTGAATACGATGTTGAAGAGAAACTTACTATCTGTAGCGGTACTGGCTGGTTTGACGGGTTGTGCTGTAACGCAAGCACCTGAGCAACAGGTGGTTAATGCACTGGCTGATAACCTTGATGTGCAATATGAAATTCTAACCAATCACGGTGCGAATGAAGGCATGGCTTGTCAGGACCTAGGTGCTGAGTGGGCGTCATGTAATAAAGTGAACATGACTCTGACCAATGACGGTGAAGCGATTGATTCGAAAGATTGGACTATCTACTTCCATAGTATTCGCCTTATTTTAGATGTTGATAACGAACAATTTAAAATCACTCGTGTAACGGGTGACCTACACAAACTAGAACCTACAGATAAGTTCGATGGTTTTGCCGCTGGTGAAGAAGTGATTCTTCCGTTAACGAGTGAGTACTGGCAACTGTTTGAAACTGACTTTATGCCGGGTGCATTCGTAACTGCGCCAAACGCAGAACCTAAGATGATTGCTTCATTGAATACTGAAGATGTCGCGTCGTTCGTAACCGGTTTGGAAGGAAACCACCTTAAGCGTACACCTGATGATAACAATGTCATGGCGACTGCGGTTACGCGTTTCGAAAAGAATGCGGATCTAGCAACGCAAGACGTTTCAACAACGCTTTTACCAACCCCAATGTCGGTAGAAGCGGGGGAAGGTTCAGTGAGTATTGCTGGTGGTATCGCCCTACCTAAAGAGGCATTCGATGCTGAGCAGTTCGCTGCAATTGAAGAACGTGCAGATGTGGTAAACGTAGATGTGAGTGGCGACCTACCTGTTAGTGTTGCCGTTGTTCCTACTCAGTTTACGGGTGATTTAGCAAAATCTGGCGCTTATGAACTAAGCATCTCGGAAGAGGGGATTGCGATTAAAGCGTTTGATAAAACAGGTGCTTTCTACGCAGTTCAGTCTATTTTTGGCCTAATAGACAGTCAGAACGCTGAATCACTACCACAACTGTCGATCAAAGATGCACCACGCTTTGATTACCGTGGTGTGATGGTGGATGTTGCTCGAAACTTTCACTCAAAAGATGCCATCCTAGCGACGCTAGATCAAATGGCTGCATACAAGATGAATAAACTTCACCTTCACTTAACTGATGATGAAGGTTGGCGTTTAGAAATCCCAGGTTTACCAGAGCTAACGGATGTAGGGTCTAATCGTTGTTTTGATTTGGAAGAGCAAAGCTGTTTACTGCCTCAGCTAGGTTCAGGTCCAACAACAGACAACTTTGGCTCTGGTTTCTTTAGTAAAGCGGATTACGTCGAGATCTTAAGCTACGCAAAAGCGCGCAGCATCGAAGTAATTCCAGAAATTGATATGCCAGCACACGCTCGTTCTGCTGTGGTATCAATGGAAGCGCGTTACACTCGCCTAATGGCGGAAGGCAAAGAAGCTGAAGCAAGTGAATATCGCTTGATGGATCCACAAGATACTTCAAACGTGACGACTATTCAGTTCTACGATAAGCACAGCTTCATCAACCCATGTATGGAATCATCGACTCGCTTTGTTGATAAAGTGATTACTGAAATTGCAGCAATGCACAATGAAGCGGGTATGCCGCTAACGACTTGGCACTTTGGTGGTGATGAAGCGAAAAACATCAAGCTAGGCGCAGGCTTTCAAGATGTTGATGCTCAAGACAAAGTGGCATGGAAAGGTAACATTGAGCTAGACAAGCAAGACAAGCCATTCCAACAGTCTCCACAATGTCAGTCTTTGATTGCTGATGGTTCAGTGAGTGATTTTGGTCACCTGCCTGGCTACTTTGCAAAAGAAGTATCAAAAATTGTTGCAGACAAAGGCATTCCTCACTTCCAAGCTTGGCAAGATGGCTTGAAGTATGTGGAAGAGGGTGAATCTGGCTTCGCTACTGAAACTACTCGCGTTAACTTCTGGGACGTTCTTTACTGGGGCGGCACTTCATCAGTGTACGACTGGTCAGCGAAAGGTTATGACGTGATTGTCTCTAACCCAGATTACGTATACATGGATATGCCATACGAAGTTGACGCAGCAGAGCGCGGTTACTACTGGGCAACGCGTGCAACGGATACTCGTAAGATGTTTGGCTTCGCACCAGAAAACATGCCACAAAACGCGGAAACCTCATTAGACCGTGACGGCAATGGCTTCACTGGTAAAGGCGAGATTGAAGCAAAACCTTTCTACGGCTTGTCTGCACAGCTTTGGTCTGAAACAGTACGTACCGACGAGCAGTATGAATACATGGTGTTCCCTCGCGTACTTGCAGCAGCAGAGCGCGCATGGCACAGAGCTGATTGGGAAAACGACTACAAAGTGGGCGTTGAATACTCTCAAGATACCGACCTAGTAAATAAGCAGTCTTTAAACAACGACTTTAATCGCTTCGCGAATATTGTTGGTCAACGTGAACTGGCTAAGCTTGAGAAAGCGGGTATTGATTACCGACTACCAGTTCCGGGGGCAAAAGTTATTGATGGCAAGCTAGCGATGAACGTTCAATTCCCTGGCGTAGAGCTTCAATACTCAGCGGATGGTGAAAACTGGTTAACGTACGATGAGCAACAACGTCCTTCGGTTTCAGGCGAAACTTACATCCGCTCTATCTCTGAAAGTGGCGAGAAAGTAAGTCGAGTGACTTCGGTGAAATAATCGATAAGCAACATTAATAGATGAGCTCCCTAACTATTATCTTACTCAGATAAAAGTGGGAGCTTTTTTTTCGTCCAAACTAAGTTCGGTACATTCGTTAAACTGAAACATATAGAAATAACCTTTGTTTATAACGTCAACAATGCACATAAGGTGAGCTTCATCGCAAAAGTGACGCACTTCTCATTCTTCTCTTCAAAAAATAAGTCCGCCATAAAAAACTATAAATCAGGTGTGATTGAAACAACTGAATCTAATTTTATGCCGTGAAATAACGTGATCTTGATCCGTTTTGATTATTGGGTTTCTTTTTTTATCTATTTTTATGTTTTTAAGTTGTTGATTTATTTAGGTTAAATAACTTTCCTTTTTTTGATGGTGAGAGAGATCACTCTGCTTGCCTTTTTATTTTGAAACGTAAATTAAATCGAGCAAGATAGATTTCATGCCAGGGAGGCTACCAATTACTCAAGCGGCGAAGGTGAATGATATACCGAAGATATGTCGCTGAAAAATTTAAACTAAGGCAGTTTACTATGAAAAAAATTATCGCTCTAAGTGCACTTTCTCTTGCTTTCGCTTCTAGTGCTTTCGCTGGTTCTTCTTACGTTACAGGTAATATCCAATTTCACGACGATGGCCGTATCCACGGTTCTGATATGACTTCGACTCTAGAAGCTGGCCACACGTTTGACAACTCTCTAGGCGGTTTAACTGTTTACACTGAGTTTGATGGCATCCAACTTGGCGACCTTGAAGGTCTAACTGCTGCTGAAACTGGTGGCGACGCAACAACTGGTCAAGCAAATGCATTCATCACTGTTGGTGGTGAGCAAGCTTTCAATATCACTGACAACCTATGGGTTGCAGCGGGTTACCAACATGTCTTCTCTGCTGGCGAGAGCATTCAGTTCCGTCCACTGGTTAAAATTGGTTACAACTTCGACAACGGTATCTCTATTAGTAACCGTACTCGTGCACACATCGATGACACTTCTGCAGATGCTGACACTGATTACCGCATGGATAACCGCATTGCTTACTCTGTAAACGAAGACCTAGCGCTTAGCTACAACAACGTATACATGATTGATGCTGAAGCTATGGATCACGAGCTTCGTGCAACATGGACTCGTCAAGGTGTTCAACCTTACTTCGAATTCCGTAGCCAAGCTAACGGAGTTGATTTCGCGAACGGCGCGTCTAAAACAAACAACGCATTCGTATTCGGTGCATCTTACGGCTTCTAAGCTGACTCACTTGGCTGCTTAATCGATTAGATTATTAGCCAAGTGAGTTTCTTCGCTAATTAGCTTTTTTGTTAAATAGAGTTTTTGCTAACTAGCGACGAAAACATAGTGGTACTAACAGCCCGGTTGGTGCCGCGACAAGATTTGCTTTACTGTCCAAAAGCAAAGAGCCTAGTAAGTAAACCAGAGTCTTGGGTTTACTTAATGCTAGGCTCTATTTTTATTGCTGTTCGTAGGTCTAATTACGCTCTATTTTCCGTTGTAATGACGGTATTCAAACACCTGACCTTTCTCGTTAAACGCATACACAGAATACTCGTCTTTCTTATCGCCATACTCCATGCCCGGAGAGCCCATTGGCATGCCTGGAACCGCCAAGCCAATCGCATTGCGTGGTGGGTTCTCTAAAAAGGCTTTCACGTCCTCTGCAGGAATGTGCCCCTCAAATACGTAACCGTCGATCTCTGCCGTATGGCAAGAAGCCAGTTCTGGCGTTACTCCTAACTTCTGCTTGATTGGGTTCATGTCATCATGGAGTTTCTCTGTGACATCGAAACCTGCGTCTTGCATGTGTTCTGTCCATTCTGTGCAGCAGCCACAATATGGAGACTTATGGTTTAGTACATTAGTAGCGAGAGCTTGTCCTGAAATTGCAGCGAGTGCAGTAAGAGTCATAACTTTACGAATCATGGTGAACCTCATGAATATGGTTTTTGTTGATATTATAATGAGTGGGTTTGAACAATCTTAATCTGTTGGCATTGCTGACTACGGTGATTGATGACATCGCCATCGCAGCGCCTGCAACGACAGGGCTAAGTAAAAACCCGAAGAATGGGTAGAGCACACCAGCCGCAATTGGAATACCTAACGAGTTATAGATGAAGGCACCAAACAGGTTTTGCTTCATATTTCTCACGGTCGCCTGGGAGAGCTCGATCGCATTACTCACAGACAGTGGCGACGAGTTCAGCAGCGTCATTTGCGCACTTTCAATCGCCACATCACTACCACTGCCCATTGCGATTCCTATATCCGCTTGAGCAAGAGCTGGTGCATCGTTAATACCGTCTCCTACCATGGCAACGCTCTTATATTGTTGAAGCTGAACAATATGCTGAGCTTTCTGCTCTGGTAGTACTTCCGAGATAACCTCGTCGATACCGACGTTTTTACCTATTGCTTGAGCCACAGAGTCGTTGTCGCCCGTTAATAGTACGGTGTGAATTCCGGCGGATTTTAGTTGAGCAATGGCTTGTTTGCTATCTATTTTTAACGAGTCTGAAATGCCCAATATGCCTTCCAGCTTTTGATCGATTACAACGAAGATGGGTGTCCATGCTTGTGTACGACAAAGCTCGATGAAATCCGCGCCAATGTCTGTATTGACACCGAGTTGGGTGAGGAACTTAAGCGAGCCAACTTGCACGTTCTTGCCGTTAATTATTGCCTGTACCCCAAGCCCTCGTTGGTTTTCAAATTCGCTGTGGGGTAGTGCTGAAACTTGTAAGCTCTCAGCATATTGGCAAACGGCTTTCGCTAATGGGTGTTCTGACCCTACCTCTACCGAATAGGCGTAAGCCAGCAGTTCTTGTTCTGTTAAGTCGCCATAAAAGGCCTGCTGAACGGTTGGTTTACCTTGGGTTAGGGTGCCTGTTTTATCAAATACGACAGCATCAATTTTGCTTGCAGATTGCAACACATCTGCATCCTTGATCAGAACACCAAACTCAGCGGCTTTGCCAACGCCAACAGTAATAGAGAGCGGTGTCGCTAAGCCCAATGCGCATGGGCAGGCGATGATTAGCACTGTTGTTGATACCACTAGCATGTAACTTGCACTCGGTTGTGGTCCAACAAAAAACCAAACTAGGGCGGCAATGGCTGCGATCGCGACCACAACTGGTACGAAAACGGCAGAGATAGAGTCGGCAAGCTTCGCAATCTCAGGCTTGCTGCTTTGTGCTTGGCGAACCATCTGAATGATTCGAGCCAACATGGTACTTGAGCCAATCCCCGTAGCTTCAATGATTAAGCTGCCATCACCATTAATGGTACCTGCTGAAACGCCATCATTAATTGATTTAACGTTGGGAAGCGGTTCGCCAGTCAGCATCGATTCATCGATATAAGATTCGCCAGATACCACGACACCATCGACAGGGACTTTTTCTCCCGGTTTCACTCGTACGTGCATACCGACTTGAATAGCCTCGACGGCGATGGTTTGCTCTTTACCATCGACGATAACCACAGCCTTTTGTGGTTGTAAATTAATCAGTGCCTGCAAAGATTTGGTGGTGCGTGCCTTGGCTTTGGCTTCAATGTAGTGACCCAAAGAAATAAGGCCAACAATCATTGCGCTCGCTTCAAAATAGACATGGCGTGATGGTTCTGGGAACCATGATGGAATCAGCACAACCAACATTGAATAGAACCACGCAGCGCCTGTACCCAAAGCAACTAACGTGTCCATAGTAGCGCGCTTGTGCATCAGTGATTGCCAAGCGTTCGTGAAGAAGCTGCGTCCTGAAGTGGCTAGCAGTACCAAACAGACGACACCGACCAATCCCCAAGCCAATTGGTCGTTAAATGTAGCAATGGTCATGCTGCCACCGAACAGACCCCACGCCATCAGTGGAGCACCGATCAGCAGCGCGCTTACTGAGTTCTTTAGGAAAGCTTTTTGGGTACGAAGTTGTTGTTCTTGCTGTTTTTGTTGTTGAGTTGCCGCGTCATCAACGAACTCGGCACCGTAACCTGCGTTTTTCACCGATTCTATTAGCGCGCTCTCGATGACGTCACGTGTTTCAGATGTGAAGACCAAGGCTGTCTGTTCAGCGAGGTTGATCTGAGCTTGGTCGACGAACTCATTCTTTTTCAGCGCTTTCTCTACCGAAGAAACACAACTCGCACACGTCATTCCCTCAAGAACAAGGTGATAGGTATATTGGCTAGCAGCAGGTTTATCTTGTGTCTGCTCCACTGGCGCTGTTTTTTTATCGTCTTCTGAATTAGATAAAGGCTCATTAACCTCAGAGTAGGGAGCCGCGTGATAACCCACACTTTCGATTAGCTCAATAAGCTCGGATTCTGAAAGCAGAGTAACCAAGGACAATTCATGTTTGCTGACTTCTAGGTCTGAGATTTGCTCGGTCTGCTCAAGCGCTTGTGTCATCTTGTTCACGCACTTACCGCAGCTAAGACCGGATAACGAAAGGTGCAGTTTATTGCCCATGCTATAACCAAGCGTCGCTAACTGTTGGTTGAGTTGAACGTAATTAAAAGGAGTAGAAATATCGATGTGGGTCGGCGATATATCATTGATCGTCGTGTTGTCGAATTCGCCAAACAGTGTGCGAACTTTCTTCGCACAACCCATGCAATTTAGGCCGTTGAGCATAGCTGTGTAATGGTTCATATCGATACTCCAATTCTCATCTACGCCTAACATAAACCTTCCCGTAAGGGTAAGGTCAAACATAAATTCAAGAATTTGATATTTGCTGGAATATTGAGTGATGGAATAGATGAGGTTTATCGCGAGCGTGGCGAGAATTTGCCGTTTTAGAGCATTTGACATGTGCTTGAGCTATTGGTTTGCTCCTTCTACGATAGCTTTCGTACAAGATCAGCGCATTAATCATTCACTACTGATTGTAGATTTAAGCGGTGGTGATAAAATAGCGCCCAAAATTTAGTGATATTTTTCTGTTGCAGGCTTTGTAATGGCAATCACTAAAAGAATCACCTACATAATCAAGGTATTTAAATGACGGTTAAAACTCGTTTTGCTCCTAGCCCAACTGGCTATCTTCACGTTGGTGGTGCACGTACTGCACTTTACTCTTGGCTATTCGCTAAGAATCAAGGTGGTGAATTCGTTCTGCGTATCGAAGACACGGACCTTGAGCGTAACTCTCAAGAAGCGGTTGATGCAATTCTAGAAGGCATGCAATGGATGGGTATGGAATGGGATGAAGGTCCTTACTACCAATCTAAGCGTTTTGACCGTTACAACGAAATGGTTGATAAGCTACTTGCTGAAGACAAAGCTTTCAAATGCTATGCGTCTAAAGAGCTGCTTGACGAAATTCGTGCAGAGCAAGAAGAAAACAAAGAGATGGCTCGTTACGATGCGAACCACCCTAAAATTGTTGCAGCAAACGAAGCAGCAAAAGAAGGTGATGCATGCGTTATCCGTTTCCGTAACCCTAAAGAAGGCAGCGTAGTATTTGATGACCAAATTCGTGGTCGCATTGAAATTTCTAACAGCCAACTTGATGACCTAATCATTCGTCGTACAGACGGTGCACCAACATACAACTTCGTTGTTGTAGTGGATGACTGGGACATGGGTATTACACACGTTGTACGTGGTGAAGACCACATCAACAACACACCTCGTCAAATCAACATCTATGAAGCACTAGGCGCGCCAGTTCCAACTTTCGCTCACTGTGCAATGATTCTTGGTGATGACGGTGCGAAACTTTCTAAGCGTCACGGTGCTGTTTCTGTAATGCAATACCGCGACGAAGGTTACCTACCAAATGCACTAAACAACTACCTAGTTCGTTTAGGTTGGTCTCACGGTGACCAAGAGATCTTCTCTCAAGAAGAGATGATTGAATTCTTCAGCCTGAACGCTATCAGCAAGTCTGCTTCTGCATTCAACACTGATAAGCTACTTTGGTTGAACAACCACTACATCAAGACTTCTGAGCCTGAGTACGTTGCTAAATACCTGCAATGGCACCTAGATGCACAAAAGATCGATACAACAAATGGCCCGGCTATCACTGAAGTGATCACGCTAGTTGGCGAGCGTTGTAATACGCTTATCGAACTTGCTGAACAGTCTCGTTACTTCTACGAAGATTTCTCTGAGTTTGAAGCTGGCGCAGCGAAGAAGCACCTACGTGGTGTTGCTAAAGGACCACTAGAGCTTGCTCTTGCTAAGGTTGAAGCGCTTGAGGATTTCACTACTGCAAACATCAAAGATGGTGTGATTGCAGCAGTATGTGAAGAGCTAGAGGTAGGCATGGGTAAAATCGGTATGCCACTTCGCGTAGCAGTAACAGGTGGCGGCCAGTCTCCTTCTGTTGATGCAGTGATGGAGCTTGTTGGTAAAGAGCGCGTAATCGCTCGCATTAAGATGGCTCTTGAGTTCATCGCTGAGCGTGAAGCTAACGCTTAATTGAGCATTAGCTAGATTGAAAAAAGGGTCAGTAACTTGGTTACTGACCCTTTTTATTTGTCTTGAGTTTTATCTAGCTAAGCTCAGATTTTCTTGAAGATGATTGAAGTGTTGATTCCGCCAAAGGCAAAGTTATTACTCATTACATACTCAACATTCAATTCGCGACCAGAACCTGTAATGTAATCGAGTTTACCGCAGCGTTCGTCGATGTTTTCAAGGTTCAATGTTGGGCTGAACCAACCGGAATGCATCATTTCTAGGCTCAACCAAGCCTCAATGGCACCACACGCTCCAAGCGTATGACCAAAGTAGCTTTTCAATGAACTGATTGGCACTTCACCAAAAATGTTCGCGGTCGCATTACTTTCTGCAATATCGCCTTTATCTGTTGCCGTTCCGTGCGCCGAAACGTAACCAATTTTTTCAGCAGGAAGCTGTGCATCTTTCAGCGCTTTCTCCATACAGATTTGCATGGTTTCCATTTGAGGTTGGGTCACATGGGCAGCATCGCAGTTGCTGGCAAAACCGATGATTTCCGCGTAGATCTTTGCACCGCGAGCAACCGCATGTTCATACTCTTCAAGAACAAGCGTACCAGCACCTTCACCGATAACCAGGCCATCGCGCTCACTGTCGTAAGGGCTAGGGGATTTTTCTGGCGTGTCGTTTTTTAAACTGGTAGCAAAAAGGGTATCGAAAACGGCAGATTCGGTTGGGCATAGCTCTTCACCACCACCGGCAACCATCACGGTTTGGTAACCGTGTTTGATTGCTTCATAGGCGTAGCCAATCGCTTGGCTACCTGAAGTACAGGCACTGCTGGTGGGAATCACACGTCCACGTAAGCCAAAGAATAGCCCGACGTTGACCGCTGCGGTGTGTGGCATCATCTGAACGTAAGTCGTTGCGGTGATAGCTCGTGTCGATTTCTCGTTAAGCATCACGCCAAATGCACCAACCGCATCAGTACTGCCAGTTGAAGAACCATAGGCAATGCCTGTTTCGCCATTAGTCAAAATGTCGTGGCCAATCAGCCCTGCTTGCTCTAGTGCATTTTCGGTTGCCACTGTTGCTAGGCGAGACACGCGGCCCATGCCACGAACCTGTTTGCGCTTATAGTGCTTAGGTAGTTGGAAGTCATCAATAGGTGCGGCAAGCTTAGTGTTGAGGCCATCGTACTGCTCAAAGCTAGGCATATACTGGGTCGCATTTTCACATGCTTTTAGTTTTGGCTCGATGTGCTGCCAATCGTTGCCAAAAGCGGTAACGCCTGACATGCCAGTTACAACAACGCGGCGGGTCATACTAAGCCTCCATTAACTGAAATCACTTGGCGAGTTACGTAGCCGGCAATATCCGACATTAGGTAGCTGACTAGGCCTGCTACTTCTTCTGGTTCACCCATGCGGCGCAGTGGCACTTGTGGAAGCGCATGATCTTTCACGTGCTCATCCACCATGCCAGTATCTATTAAACCCGGAGCGACACAGTTTACTGTGATTTTACGTTTCGCGAGCTCTAAAGCCAGAGACTTAGTAGCGCCAATCACGCCCGCTTTTGCTGCGGCATAGTTGGTTTGACCGCGGTTACCCATGATGCCGGATACAGAAGCCAGAGTAACGATTCGACCGCCTTTGCGTTTTTGAACCATTGGCATCACGCACGGGTGAAGTACGTTGTAGAAGCTGTCGAGGTTGGTATGGATAACACCATCCCACTCTTCTTCAGTCATAGCTGGGAATGCCGTGTCACGAGTAATACCGGCATTATTCACCACACCATAGTAAGCGCCGTGTTCGGCAATATCTGACTCAAGCGTTTCGCGACATTCGCTGCGATTGCTGATATCAAATTGGATCAGACGTCCTGCAGCACCGAGCTCAGTGATCGACTTTAATGTGTCTTCAGCACCTTGCTTGTCACCCATGTAATGAACGGCGATTTCAAAACCGTCTTTCGCGAGTTGAATAGCGATCGCTTTACCAATGCCTTTACTGGCACCAGTGACTAAAACCTGACGGCTCATGATGGGCTCCTAGTTTTCATTTCTTGTAATTTTTGTTCGGTCGGCACGTAGACGTTGAGTTGGCATTGAGCCACTAACTCGCCTTGGTCTTCGACTCGGGCGGTAAACACGGCCATGCCACTGTCTTCCATGAGTTGTTCAGCATAGATATCAAGGGTTTGACCTTGAGTAAATTCATCACACAGTGACTTGTAGCGACGAGAACCGAGTAAGAAGCCGATTGGAGGAGTAGTGCCGTTTTTCATCGCATGGTATCCAGACCAAGCTGCAACAGACTGCGCCATAAACTCGATGCCAACATAAGCTGGGACCGTTTGAGATTCGGCGTCAAAGAATAGGTTGTGCGCGCCAATATCGACCTGGCAGTGAATCGACAATGCCTCAACGTTGATAGCTCGATCGATTAATATCATCGGATCATCGTGTGGGAGAAGTTGGTCTACAGAAGGGATATCAGTCATTTATTACACCAAAAATCAGGCTAATGTTGTTGCCACCAAAAGCGAACGAGTTGCTTAAGATGTTCTTTACTTTAAGTTTCTGGGAACAGTTTACCAAATCAATCTCAATATCTTCAGCTTTATACTGACATTTTTGTAAGGGGAGTGGTAAGTCATATTTTAGAATATGCCACGCAATTGCAGCCTCTATCGCACTTGCCGCTCCAAGAGTATGTCCTGTTAGAGGTTTGGTTGAACTGACGGGAACCTTGTTTGCAAAAATACGATGGATGGCTTTGCTTTCCATTGAGTCATTGAGTGGGGTTGCGGTGCCATGGGCATTAATATAACCGATGTCTTCTGCTCGTAACTGTGCAGAATCTAAAGCCTTTTTCATTGCTTGCTCTGCGCCATTCCCTTCAGGGTGGGGCGCTGAAATATGGTGTGCGTCGGAGCTGTCGCCATAGCCTAATAGGGCTATATTCGAAGTGCTTTGAGTTGTATTGGTAGCGGTTGGTTTTGTCTTGCTAAGCAACATAAATGCCGCTGCTTCTCCGATGTTGATGCCATCACGAGAGGCGCTAAAGGGCTTACAATGTGTGGTTGATAGCGCTTCAAGACCATGAAAGCCATTGAGCGTCAGTTTACATAGTGTATCGACACCTCCAACCAACACAGCATCAGCCATTCCTGAATCTAACAAACGTTGGGCAGTAACAAATACACGGCCACTTGATGAGCAAGCAGTCGATATCGCATAGCTTGGCCCGGTTAATGCACAATGTTGGCTAACAAACTCAGAGGTGTTGCTTAGCTCTTGTTTTGAATAGTGGAAATCTTCGGGGAAAGAGTCATGTTCTAGTTTGTGTTTAAACGCCGTTTCACCATCAGAAATTCCCGAGGTGCTTGTGCCGATAACTACAGCAATCCTATCGGCACCAAATTGTGATTTTGCTTGCTCGATAGAGTCTTTGATTTGATTAACAGCCGATAACGCCAGTTGATTGTTGCGAGTGGCGTATTCCGCTTGTTCTGATGGGATTTCTGGTAATTCGCCAGCCACCTTACCAACGACCGTCGGCTTACCGTCGTTTAGCATGTCGCTCACTTCAACCATGTTTGATTCATGCTCGCCTTTGAGGCAGCCATGAATGTCAGCAACGCTTGAGCCTAATGCGGAGTGGAAACCACAGTCTTGGATATAAATAGGCATGATGTTTAGCTCTTACTTGGGTTATCGACAATCGTTGAGTTCAACGTTTGTATCGTGATGGTGTAGCCTTGAATCAAATGCTTGAAAACAATGTTGCCTGCGGTTTTGTGTGTTCCGGGCTCTGCTTGGTAATCAATTTTAATGATTGGCTGTTGGTTTTCATCAAATACGGAGCGGCTGTTTTCGGTATCGATCAAATACCAACCGATGTCTTCTAAAGGTTGAGCCCATGCTTCAACTGGCCATAGAGTCAGCATCAAATTAAATAGTACTTGCTCGGGTAGCGGCAGGGTAGCGCCAAGACCAGATAGAACTTGAGTATCAATCGTTTGGTTTTGGTATTGCAGCGATAGAATGCGAGTACCCCAAGAGGAGAAACCCGCCAACACGACTTTGTCTGATGTGACTTCGACTTGAACAGGAAGTTGCTGCGTATCATCTTGCCATGTTGCGCTGATCAGCTGGCTTGCCGTAAATGAGTATCCCAGTTCATCAGGCAGCGGCAAGGCGAGCTCTGTGTCTTTGTCGATTGCGACACTTGCGCCTGTAGGCTGTTGAGACACCATCGAACAAGCGCTAAGTAGTAAGCCCAATCCAACGGCGAGCGCTATCTTGATTGTTTTGTTCATCTAAAAGCCTCTCGAGAGTTTGATTTTTCCTCTGCTTGTTGGTTGTTGATTGCAAGTGGCGAAAGCAACCACGCGACGAAAATACCAGTTAGGACGGTAACACCGAAACTATGAATGGCATGAGTTTGACTCAACGATAATAAGCCAAACGAGAGTAACGTCGTGAGGCCTGACAAAGTAATCGCCAATAAGGTGCTTAGTGATTTCTTCTGCTCAGCAAAGAACAGGGTATAGTCGATACCAATCCCTAGAATCAGAATCAGTCCAAGCAGGTTAAACAGATTCAGTGTCGAGCCTAAAATTCCCGTGACCGCTAAACCAGCGACTCCGGCAATTAATGAAGGCAACAGCATTAATAGGCTTTGCTTCACACCATAACGCCAACCCAACACCATGCCAATAGCCGCTAATGCTATCAATAACAACTCGGTGATCTTGACTCTATATTCCGCAAAGAGAGCAGAGATTTCATCGGCTTTATTAAGGTATTTAACACCTTGTTGCTGAGCAAAGCTTGAATCGAGCCATTGAGAGAACTGTTCTGAATCTGTGACGTCTTTGATCAAAATGACCGACGCGGCTTGCCCATCGATCGGTTTTAACCAAAGTGGTCGAACAGGTTCTGACACTGGTGATTCTAAAAATACAGATACCGTGATTGCCTCGAACTTAGGAAGATCTGGAAAGCTAGGCCAACCAAGAGTGTTCTGTAAGATATGGCTTTGCTGGCTATAAAGTTGTTTAACCAATTGATAGTTATCATGCTGTTGTTGTTTGCTTAACAACTGTTGATTGATGCTGCGATATCCAGAGATACCTTGGCTATCGACCAAAGAATCTAAGCTTGTGGTGATTTCTGCCAGTTTTTTGAGTAGCTTTTGGTCGCTCTTGGCAGTCACCAGAAGCATATTTTGACCACTGCCTAATCCTGATATCTCAGTAATGGCTTGTTCTTGCAGTTTGAGTTGATTAGGCATCGCTTGAAGTTGACGAATATCGTCGTCGTAGCGAATTTGACTGAGTGATATCAGGCTCAAGACAGTCACAGCTAACGGTAAGCCAATTTTAAATTTTTGGTTGCTCCAGAGGCTTAACCAAGTATGCCAAAGCTTCGACAGAGGAAGAGGGCGTTCTTGGCTTGGTTTTGCCGCTAAAACCGGATACCAACACACCACACTGGCGTAAGCTGCGATCAGTCCAATCGACGAAAAAAGAGCAAGTTGCTGTAACCCCGGGAAAGGCGCCACCAACAAGCCTAGGTAGCCAATCAAGCTGGTGATCAGACCCAAGGTGATCGCAACGATAATATGTTTCAACCCTTTGTCGCTTTGCCATTGATTACCAGCCGCCAAGCGATCAGTCAGGTAGTGAAAGGAGTAGTCGATGGATACGCCAATTAAGCTGGCACCGAACACCAAACTAAACAGGTGAACCTTGCCGAAGATAGCGACGGTGCTTGCCAGCGCAACCAATAATCCAGTACTGATGGAAAGTAAGGATAAGGCAAGTGGGAGGGCGCTACGAAATGTTAGCCACACCAATAAAATTACACCTGCCAATGAGCCCAAACCAATGGTACTGATTTCTGATTTCGCGCTTTCGGTACCGTAATTGGCGTAGAACACCACACCGGTATGCTCTACTTTGACACCAAACTGCTTTTCGACCTCACGCTCAATTGAATCAAGATCGGGAAGTTGCTCTTGAATCGCTAAACTATAAGGCGAACCCGCCAGAGTCGCCGTCACCAAAATATGAGTTTGCTCATTAGACTGGGCTGTGAGGTATCCCTCTTTCACAACAAAGTTACTTGATTGAACGCCAACAGCACTGATGTAGTCGCGAAATAACAAGAATGGATCCATCGACAGTTCGGCTGCAGTGACGCCTGAGAAAGGATTGTACAGAGATTGGATGACATATTGAGCTCGTGAATCAGGCGAGTGGGTCAGCGTCTCTTTTTGTTGTTGAGTCAGCAGTTGAGCTCGGTGACGAAAGTAGAAATCGCTCCACTGGCTTTGGGTGCTGGCGCTGATTTTACCTTGAACTTGCTTAAACAGAGTTGGCTGACTTGAAAAGGCTCTTTGGTTGAGGGATTTTTCAAAAGCGTCGGTCGCCATCATTGCTTGGTCGATGTCGAGGGCGCTGATGATAAACACCACTTGCTCGCTCATCGAGCTGGATATCTGCTGAAAGGCTTGCTCTACCATTGGGTCTTGCTGGTTTTCTGGTAGTAACTTTAGGATGTTGCTTTCAATCGGTACCGACGAAGAAAAAGCGAATTGTTTTATTAACAATCCGCTAAATAGCATGACGACAACAAGCCAAACAAGGGCCAGACTAGAGTTGGAATTGTTGCGCTTCAGCATCTGATAATACTTCCGGTAGATGGCTTAATTGGCTAAATTCGATCACCGTGCTGTCTCCACGAATCTCTCTCAACTCAATACGTTCAATATCATTTTTACCTTGCAGCGTAATGGCTTCAAACACCGCGTTCATCGGAGCACTTTTCGGCTTTAGAGTGAGTGTCCATCGTGTGCCTTGTGAACTTGCGTTTGCACTTTCATCAGTGTTTGTAGTGGTTGCAGGCTCAAAGTCGAGTGAGAATTGTTCTTGGAGTTTTTGCGTATCCCCGTGGAACACCGATAAGAATATATGGCTGAAATAAAACGCCATTGGGTTTTCTTTGTCGGTGATGATTTTAGCGGGTTGATCGGCAAACCTTTGGCTCAGTTTGTTATCGGTTAGCACCAAGCTAACAGGAAAGGGGGTAGTTTGTGTCCAAAGCAAACCATTCGACTTGTCTAACAGGAAAGTACCTTGTGATGTTAGAGGCTGGGCGAACATTTCCATGTTGCGCGTTTGGGTGAACTCACCACGCACTATGTTGTTTGCGCTTAATACTGTTTGCAGATCTGAAATAGAACCAACCGTAGCTGTACTTTCATTAGCAATAACAAAACTACTCGCCATCATTGAGGCAAGCCCGAGCAGTGCGATACTGATTTTCTTACGCCCACGCTTAAACAGACTCATGTTTCACCTGCTGCTGTGTGTTAGGTACTTGAGGTTGCTCTGATTGGTGGTCGTTTGATTGCTGCTCAGTTGATTGGGGTAAGCAGCCCAATTGATGCCAATGTTCGACTTTATCTGTAAACACTTTCGGCGAAGCAAAACACATCTCTTGCTCTTCAATGGTAACCGCAACCTGCATTGTGTGAGCGCGTGTCATACGAGCACCTGTGTTGGCATCGTGAATTTCGTAGTCAACACGCAAGCGGTTTTCCCATTCAGTTAACTTAGCGGATACCTTGATCTGATGATTAAACGGTATCGCTTTGATGTACTTTACGCGCGTGTCGATGATCGGCCACATGTAGCCCGAATCCTTCATCTCATGGTAGTTGTACTCAATCTTATCCATCATGATGCGCCTAACTTCTTCAAAAAATCGGAAGTAGTTGCCGTGATAGATGACGCCCATTGGGTCGGCATCTTGAAATGAGGTGATAAGTGTCACCTCAGATTGTAATGGATGAAGGATTTCAGACATAAATCGCTCTCAACAATATTGCGTAAAGGGTTAGCTACTCTATGAGTAAAGTGACCAGTGTTGACTTTGAATACGAGCAATGAAGTGGCGTAGATCGCCTTCAAGTGGTCGATCTTCTACGATAAATTCAAACTCTTTGAGTACTTCGTCGCGAATGTGCTTGAGGTTCTCACTCATGTGGTGCTCATCAAGCTCATTGTGGCGTTTACGAAGTTCAAGCGCTTGTGTACCAGCCAGAAGTGACGCTGCTGCTACTTGTTCAGTCAGTTCAAGAACGCGTAAGCAGTCACGAGCCGCAATGGTGCCCATGCTGACTTTGTCTTGGTTGTGACACTCGGTTGAACGAGAGAACACGCTTGCTGGCATGGTGTGTTTCAATGCTTCTGCTGTCCAAGCTGAAACGCCAATCTGTACCGCTTTGAAACCGTGGTTGATTGGTTTACGTTCGCCTTCAGCACCCGTTAGGTTAAATGGTAAGCCGTTGTTGAACTTGTAATCCATCAACTGCGCCATTTGGCGATCAAGTAGATCTGCAAGGTTGGCTACTGCTGTTTTTAGCGTATCCATTGCCATTGCGATGTGGCCACCGTAGAAGTGTCCACCGTGCAGTACGCGCTCATTGTCGCCATCGATAATTGGGTTATCGTTAGCGCTGTTGAGCTCGTTCTCAATCATTTGGCGTAGCCAAGGCAGAGAGTCTTGAACCACACCAATCACATGTGGAGCACAACGCAGTGAGTAACGATCTTGTAGGCGATCACTGTTGCGTGGCGGACGATCCGCTTGTAAGTCATCACGTAGCCATGCAGCAACTTGCTGTTGACCCGGATGAGGCTTAACTGCAAACAGCGCTTCATCGAAATGGAAATCGTTGCCTTGCATACCTACAGACACCATTGCGGTGATCTTAGTCGATAGCTGAGCTAGGTATTCTGCACGTTTGTAGGCGAT
Organism: Vibrio sp. 1F253; assembly: GCF_041439295.1. Lineage (NCBI taxonomy): Bacteria > Pseudomonadati > Pseudomonadota > Gammaproteobacteria > Vibrionales > Vibrionaceae > Vibrio > Vibrio sp. 1F253. Next base: position 36,022 of record NZ_JBGONU010000028.1, read on the forward strand.
ACAAGCCAAAGCCGTCATTACTGACGTGCCATTCATCAATGCCAAGCCTTCTTTTGGCTTAAGCTTGATAGGGTTAATCCCTAGCTCTTTGTAAACGTCACTAGTAGGGCGAACTTCACCTTTGTAGATGACATCGCGCTCACCAATCAGTGCAGCTGCCAGATAAGACAGCGGCGTTAAATCACCACTGGCACCAACCGATCCTTCTTGAGGAATGCGCGGCGAGATATCTTGGTTGATCAGAGTGACGATCTGGTTGAGCAAATCGTGAGTCACACCAGAGACACCTTGTGACAATGAACAAAGACGTGTCGCTAATACTGCACGAGATTGTTCGTGAGACAGTATTTCGCCTAAACCACAGCCATGAAAGCGCGTTAGATGCAGTGGTAATTCATCAACAAGGTTTGGCGGAATTGCAACGGTACATGAGTCACCGTAGCCCGTTGTCACACCATAGATCACGCCTTCTTCTTTCAATAGGCGTTCTAAAAAAGCGACACCGCGGTCGATCTTTGATGTGAACTCATTACTTGAGTTCATCGAGGCTTTTGCGCCTTGTGAAATAGCGACAACATCCTCAATCGTGAGGCGTTCGGCACCAAAGGTGATGCTATTTGGATTTTTTTTCGTCATGGTGCTTGCTCAATGTCCAAAAGTTAAAAAAGTTGTACCACTGAAGCGGTGCTTTCAGTGTGTAGTGCTGAAGTCGGTCTGCGTATTTCTGCACGACTTGCTGTAAAGATTGTTCGCGAGTCTTCCTTGGTAGCTCTATTTTGTCGCTGAAATGCTCAAAATAGACATTAAAATGCGGTTTGGTTTGTGAGTCATCTCGTAGGCCAAACAGTAAGAATACTGGCGCTTTGAGAACAGAGGCTAACATAAATGGTCCTTGAGGGAAGGGAGCTTCTTTACCCAAGAACTCTGCCCATACTGAGCGACTCTCTTTGCTGGTGGAGGTTCTATCGCCAACGATCACAATCCATTCACCTTGCTCCAATTTCTGTTGCAACAAGATGGCGGTATCAGGGCCCATCGATGTCACCTGGATCAGGTTTAAATCAGACTGTGGGTTTACCGCTTTCATCACCGAATTAAAGCGTTCGGCGTGTTCCGTGAAGACCAGCGCATTGATTTTGATGTGTGAGTGTCGACGTCCCAAAGCGCGGCACAACTCGATATTACCAAGGTGAGAACCTAGGATTAGCACACCTTGCTGGTTTTCCACCATACTTTCGAATTGCTCTTGACCATGAATAGTCAGGTTATCGACTGAAAAATCGCCTTTCCATGCGGCTAATTTGTCTAGCATGGTGTGACCAAACGAAAGCAGGTGGTTATAACTGGTTAATTCAGCGGGTAACTCAATATTCTGTTGCTCTGCGTATGTCTTAAGCTGGAATAGGTATTGCTCAGAAGCGTTTCGCGCGCGCTTGCCTGTCAAATGGTAGTAACGCATCACACCGCGCAAAATTAGGTTGAATACACCTCGGCCTAATAGTGAGTACACAGCTAACAACAGTTTGATACCGAGAACTGTGCCGCGCTCTTGAGTTCTGGACCAATGAGGCTGTTCAGTGCTATTTGGTGTCTGCTGCGCCTGATTGCTTTCTGAAAATTGTGTCGAACTTGTTAGGTGATCTTCAGAATCTGATTTGAAGTGACGAGCAATCAGCTTAGGGGCTCTTGGCAGCATGCCGAAGAACAGTCGAGTATGCATCCAACTGATTTTTACGTTGTCCCACAGCGCATCGAAATGAGAGACACCATCTTCAGGGTAGATGACTCGCGTCTCAATGAAGTCAATGTCGCAACCTTCCCAGTATAGGCGAACCAGAATCTCGATATCGAAGTCCATTCTCGAACCAACATCGTATTTGCTGAGCACTGCTTGTGTTTGGTTGATTGGATACGCTCTAAAGCCACACATGCTGTCTTTAATCGAGAGAGATAGAGTTTCTATCCACACCCAAATATGTGTCGCGTAGCGCCCGTAGAGCCTTGCCTTCGGTACGCTATCGTCATAGACAGGCTGACCTGAGATCAGGCGCTGGGGCTTAGCTTGTGACGCTTCGATTAATGCGGGTAGGGCGTCTAGGTCATGTTGACCGTCAGCATCAATCTGAATGGCATGACTAAAGCCGAGCTCCTGTGCTCGCTTGATGCCAGCCTTTACGGCACCGCCTTTGCCTTGGTTCTGCTCAAGCGTAACCAAGGCTACGTTTGAATTCTCTACTAAGGGAGCCAGAAACTGTTTCGTGGTGAGTTCACTGCCATCGTCAACGATGATTATCGTCAACTCAAAATGATGGAGTGACGACACCACTGCAGGCATGGTTTCACCGTGGTTAAAGCACGGGATTAGGAAGCAAGCTTTGTAGTTGCTTTCTTTTGTTACGTGTTGAGAAGCAGCCTCAGCAGGAGCGCTATTCACTTTTCTCTCCCAGCTTCATTTTTCCTGAAGAGTGGGTCTGTTCACCGTTGTTTGAGGTGTAGCTGAAGCTCAGCTTGTCTTTGTCAGCATCCCATTTGAGTGATAGCTGGATTGTGGCGTCAGGAAGGATAGGCTCTTGGAATTTGATGACCTCCATACCTTTAAAGTAACCAGGGACATTTAACTCTTGGACAGCATAGTGAAGTGCCCAGTCAATTTGTGTCACACCGGGAAGAATAGGGAAGCTCTTAAAGTGCCCCTTAAAATCGGTGATGTCTCCGGTAACATGGAGTGTCAGGGTCGATTCTTTCTCTACAGTGTCAACAGCAATGACGTTTGGTTTTCTCTTATCCATAGCGTGTGCTTAGAATCCTTGGGCTAAAATGGGTGTTGTGACAAAAATATAAAAAGACAGTCTCAGTGTAAAACACGATAAGCGATTTCTATGATTTTACGAGCTGCTCTATGTGAGAGGTTAACCGCTTGCCTTGGCTGTTGAGGGGGATCTCATCAACAACACGATACTTTCTTGGAGTAGCGATTGGCTCTAACCATTTTCTGAGTTCTGAACGTAACATTAACCAGAATTTACCTTTACTCATGGTTGCGAGAGTCGCTTGGCCTTCCTCTGATAATACCAAAACTGACGCCAAGATTAAGCGTTCAGGCTCTTCAAAGGGAATGACCACACACTCGCTTATCCAAGGTAGTTGCTCCAGTCGCTTTTCAACTTCAACCAGTGATACTCGTTTTTCTTCTATCTTGATCACTCGGTCGGTTCGGCCTTTCAATATAAATTGATTCTCTGAGACCATTTCGCACTCGTCTGCGGTTTGATACCAGTTGTTTTTGTCGATGTACGGCGACAATAACTTAATGCAATTCTCACTATTGAGATTGGCCTTAATACAGTCAAAAAGCTGCCAAGGTGTTTGAACGCTCTGTTGCTGACGAAACGCGATGCCGCCGGTTTCTGTGCTGCCAAACACCTCGATAGGTAAATGCCCGAGCAGACCTCGTGATTGATGAGCCGACTCGGTAGGTAAAGGGCCACCAGAAGAGAATACCCCCGCTAGATGCGTAGACTTTGTCTCGTGTTTTAATCGTTTGAGTAGCGCAGGGCTGCTGATCAGCACGCTCTGCTTGTTAGCGTGAGACAGGATCTGTTCCGGGTATTCGAGATTGTTTCGAGAAAATGGAACGCCAGAACAAAGCGGCCATAAGATTCGAAACAACAGACCATAGATATGTTGGTGTGAGACGGTGCTGTGGACTTGGTTGTCTTTAAGCAAGGCGCCCCAGTTTTTATCTAGCTGAGCGATTTCAATATCTAGGTGTTCTAAGGTCTTATGGATTGCTTTTGGTGTACCGCTTGAGCCTGAAGTAAACAAGGTCAATTGGATTGCTGCTAACTCAATGGCGGGAAGATTATCGGTTAGAGGTTCTCGTATTTCGGTGTCTAATAAGGTTTGGATATTGCGAACTTCATTTATTTCCACTGCACCAATCGCATCATCGACCAACAGACAGTCAAAATGCTCACTCAGCTCGGCAAGCGCACACGGTTGATAGTTACCTGGCAAGATGATGTGTTTGTTGCTGGCTGCGCACGCTAAAAAGGCCACTGAAAATAGGTAGCTGTCTTGGGTGCAAATCGCAACTCGTTGAAAAGGGGATGAAGATAAAAGCTGTACGAGTTGAGATAAGTCGTCGTTAAATGTTTGCCACGAAATCTCGCTATTGTCGTCAAAGCAGACAATAGAATCAGGCGATCTGTTCTGACTGAGAAGTTCAGACAAGGAAGTGTAAGAGACGGTTTGTGTCATAACAATTTAACTCTGACGAATGCGCTGTCTTACTACCCACTCTCCTGCAAAGAGCAACCCTGCAAATACATAGCTGAGTAAGCCATTGTATAGGGTCCATATTTCAAGAGGTTGGAAGCAGGTGTAAAGGGCGATAGAGCCATTGATAACAAAGAACAGACACCAAACTTTGGTGACTGTTCGTGTGTAATCAACGCCACTTTGTGGAAGTTCTGGCTCTTGGAGGCGAGCAAGCCGCTCGATAATCGTTTGCGGTTGCCATAGGCTCGAGGCGAACACAACCAGCATACAAACATTAACGATGACGGGGTAATAAGTTAGCCAGCCGTGCTGTTTGAAGGTTAACCCTAATGCCAGCAGAACAATCCCGGCACTTCCGCTGATCCAAGCTAGGTGTTTTAGCTCTTTGATTTTAGCCTGACCACCGGTGAAAATGCGGACAGCAAAAATAGCGGCTAAGACGATACCAACGGTTTGTAGGCCAAACTTGTTGAGTCCAAAGTAAACCGCTATTGGATAAGTGAAAAGTATGATTGCCGACAGTAAAGTCAGCAGAGGACGCATTATGCGTCCTTCAATAGTTCAACCACAGACTCGACAACGTCATTAACGGTGCGTACTGCTTTGAACTCTTCAGGCTTGATCTTCTTACCTGTAACGTTCTGTAAGTGAACGACCAAATCAACGGCATCAATGCTGTCGAGATCTAGGTCGAGATAAAGGTGTGCTTCTGGAGTGATATCTTCAGCATCAAGCTCAAACAGCTCGATAAGCGCATCTTTAACCTGGTTGAATACTTCTTGTTGGTTAGCTTGTGTCATAAAGATCTGTCTAGTTGTTTGTTTTAGATGAAATGTAGTTAGCTAGGTTTTCAACCGATGCAAAATGCTGGCGAGTGTTTGAATCGTCGGCATCGATAACAATGTTGTACTTTTTCTTGATAGCAAGGCCGAGCTCAAGGGCATCGATAGAATCTAATCCAAGTCCATCACCAAACAGTGGTGCTTCCGTTTCAATTTCATCAATGCTCATATCTTCAAGATTCAGTGCGTCGATAATCAGTTGTTTTAGTTCGTTGTGTAATGTTTCCACTTAGGCCTACTTAGTACTTTATCTAAATGCTACGTCAAGGGGGGCGATTCTACATTATGTGATGTATTTTCGAAACGCTGATATCACCAGTTGTTTTATTGATGAGCTAAATATTCTCTTCGGAAGGAAAAATAGTCTGTGCAAGGTGTTGATTGAGGCGCCTTGCTGCCGAAGTTAAGTTGTTTGAATTCTCAATAAAGGGTGCGACGTCTATTTTACCTTTCACTGCGATATGAAAAAAGGGTTTAGTGGCAGGAACTTGATACCATTTTTTCTCTTTTGTTAAGAATGTCGGAGAAACTGTAATATGAATCACGCGTAAGTCGGTTTGTGTTCGAGTGGCAATTTGTGCCGCACCACGTTGTAAGGATGGTTCAATTCCTGGCGTTGTGCGAGTTCCTTCAGGGAAAACTAACAATACATTTCCACGCGAAAAGCGTTCTTCACAGCGTTCTAAAAGATCGTCAGGGGTTTGGTTGGGTATGTATCCCGCTGCTTTGACAATCCTCTTCATAAACGGGTTTTCCCATATTGCCGCTTTAACAAGACAATCACATTGAGGAAGTTGAGAGGCGATCAGTACATAGTCAATCAAGCTAGGGTGATTGGCGACAATGATGCAGTTGCGATCTTCGCGGAGCAGTTCGGCGCCATCAATTTGGTAATCAATCGCGCCTGTGAACTTCATTATTTGGCAGAATGCATTGAATGAGAAACGGATTAATCGTTGTGCTTTGAGCTCTCTTTCTATGACGTTGCGAGTCGTTAGGGCGATCGAAGGTAAGATTAAGAAGCTTAAGACTAAGCCTCCCAAACCAAAGATGGTAAAGCAGAGCCCCGTCGCGAATACTCGCCAACATTGGCCTACTTTGCTCATTTCTGTGCACCTGCTTGGGCGTTATTGACCCAGGACCAGTTTTGGTGCTTACCAGCAATAGTCCAATGCTGTGTTCCCAATAGGATATGTTGTAGCGTTTGTAGGCCTTGTGGTAAATCAGCTGCTGAGCTGTCTCTAACTTTGGGGGGGCTAGCGATTGGTTTACTTGTTACTGCTCTCGAAACTGAGTAGTCACTGCCTGCAGTGACTACTAAACCTAGAGCGTAGTCAGCATAGTGCTGATTTTCGTATTCTCGATATACATCAGGCAGAGGTTGGTCGAAGTCAATGACGAGTACACGATGTGACGGATACTGATGTAGGTAAAGATAAGCTTCAATCAGGGCGTTGTGAAAGGTATCTTGCCCAGAAGCGATAGAGGTCAGTGGAATCGGTGCTTTTGCAGCAATCGTTGTTAGGCCTGCTGCGGTGTTGTGTACTGATTGGGAAAACGCCATTGGAGAGGCATCGTCACCTTCTAATATTGATTGAATCAAAGCAACAGTTCGGTGGAGCTCACCATGTCGACTGGCAAAAACCAGATAATCAATCGAGGTATCTTTTAATAGGGTTAATGCGGTTTGGACGGCCAGTTTGCTTTGCAGGCTCATTCGGCGGCGCATCATAGGAGGGATGGCTTTAAATTCAGTTGAGCCATTTTGTGGCCAATCTAAATGAGTGCTCCACGTTTGCCACTCGGCAACGGAATAGAGGCCTGGCGAATTTGCTGACCATTTTTCAATATTAAACGACATTAATTGGGATTGATTTGACATAGAGTATTGATTTACTTTGGGTCTAACTAATACTATGCATGCTTATAAATAAACACGGGTAAGGAGTTTAAATGAAATTACTAAAAATAGCCGTTTCAATGTTATTTATACTCGTTCTTGCAGGCTGTGGACGTGTCCAACCTGTAATGAATGTTGAGGATACTCCAGTTGCTTTGAATCTTCAAAGTAAACAGGTGAAATCAGCGATTTATGAGTCTGCTGAGAACCGAGGTTGGTTGGTTTCAGAAATTAAGCCAGGCCTAATCCGTGCTGAACTGTATGTCCGTTCACATCATGCTGTGGTTGATATTCCATATAATGATAAGTTTTACTCTATTCTTTACGTCGAATCAGAGAATTTGAAGTACGACGATGGTGAAATTCACCGTAATTACAACCGTTGGGTTAATAACTTGAACGTTGATATTAAACGCAAGCTTGCACAAATGGCTGCTATGTAGCTCTCTATTATTTTAAAGTTAGGTTTTTCGTGTCGGAATATAAATTAGATCCATTTAACGCATTAGAAGCAAAAACAGAAGCGCAAAAATTGTCTTTTGCTCCTATTGTTTTTCATACAGCTCGTACACTTCGTGATTTAGGTATTTTGAAAGCGTTAGATGACGCGGGCAATGATGGTTTACCCGCTGAAACTATTTCTCAAGCAACGGGTGTATCCGAATACGGTGTCAAAGTTCTGCTTGATATGGCGTTGAGTGCTCACATCGTTACTTGGGATAAGCCTCATTATAAAATGGCTAACCTAGGTTTTTATCTATTGCACGATGGCATGACCAACGCAAATATGGATTTCACGGCTGATGTCTGTTACGCCGCGATGATGCATTTAACTGAAGCGATTGAAGAAGGTACACCCGCGGGCTTGAAAGAGCTGGGTGACTGGGAAACGATTTACCAAGGTTTGTCTCAATTGCCAGAAAAAGCAAAAGAGAGTTGGTTTAAGTTTGATCATTTCTACTCAGATCGTTCGTTCCCTGTGTTACTTGAGAAAGTTTTCAGTAAGAAGCCTAAATCGCTGGTGGATATTGGCGGTAATACAGGTAAGTGGGCAATGCAATGTTGTAACTACGACTCTGATGTCGAGGTGACGATTGTCGATTTGCCGCAGCAATTAGAAATGGCAATGGCAAACGCAACACAGCACGGTCATCAAGACCGAGTGACTCCATTCCCCGCTAACATGCTTGATAAACAGCAAGCGCTGCCGACAGGTACGGATGTGTGGTGGATGAGTCAGTTCCTTGATTGCTTCTCGCCAATGGAAATTCTTAGCATATTAAAGCGTGTTCGCTCTCATATGTCAGAAGACGCGACTGTTTATATTCTTGAACTGTTTTGGGATGCACAGAAATACGATGCGGCTTCTTATAGCTTAAATGCGACGTCTCTCTACTTCACTTGCTTGGCCAACGGCAACAGCCGCTTTTACCGCAGTGAAGATTTCCTAGAGATAGTGGAAGAGGCTGGCTTTGATGTGGTGACTCGTACCGACGATATCGGTCTTGGGCATACGCTTCTGGAGCTGAAAGCTAGCGCGAAATAATCATGGTAAACATGGCTTAAATTAATGAAAAAACTGTCAACTCAAGTAGTGATCATCGGAGCTGGCCCATCAGGGTCTATTGCGGCGTCTTTGCTTCATAAAAAAGGCATCGATGTTCGAGTGATTGAAAAAAGCCTTTTCCCCCGTTTTTCTATTGGTGAAAGCCTGTTACCAGCGTGCATGGAAGTGATCGAACAAGCGGGCATGAGCGAAGCTGTGGCTAATGCTAACTTCCAATTTAAAGATGGCGCGGCTTTTCGTAAAAATGGTGTTTATACGGCGTTTAATTTTGAAGATAAGTTCTCTTCTGGGCCGGGAACGACGTTTCAGGTTCAACGAGGTACTTTTGATAAGGTAATGGCAGACTGTGCTGAAGCGCAGGGTGTTACCATTGATTACCAACATGAACTGATAGGCATTAATTTCGCTGAAGACCATACTATACTAGATGTACAAATACAGGGTGGAGAGCGTTATCAGTTAGAGGCTCAATACGTCCTGGATGGTAGTGGTTTTGGTCGAGTGTTACCCAAGATGCTCGATTTAGAAGAGCCATCACGACTTCCTCCGCGCAAAGCTATCTTCACACATGTTAATGATCATATCTCAGCAACGGATACTGATCTTGAATACGATCGCAGTAAAATTTTGGTCTCGGTACATCCAACCAATCCTGATGTTTGGTATTGGTTGATTCCCTTCAGTAACGGAGTCTCTTCATTCGGTGTGGTAGGGGAACCTAAATTCTTTGAATCATACCCAGAAGACAAGATTTCGGCGATTAAGCAGCTGGCAACAGAAGAGTCGGGCTTGGCCGAGATTTTGGCAAATGCGGAGTATCCAAATCCCGCAGGCGAAATTGGTGGCTATTCTGTCAACGTTAAACATCTTGCAACCGATAAGTATGCATTACTGGGTAATGCAGGGGAATTTCTTGACCCTGTATTTTCATCGGGAGTGACTATTGCGATGAAGTCGGCTCAGTTTGTGGTTGAGTGTGTGGAAAAACAACTCAATGGCGAGAAAGTCGACTGGGATCGTGAATACGCTGAACCATTGATGATTGGGGTAAATACTTTTAGAACGTATGTTGAAGGGTGGTACTCGGGGGCTCTTCAGGATGTGATTTTCTATCAAGAACCAAACCCGAAGATAAAGCAAATGGTATGTTCGATTTTGGCGGGCTACGCATGGGATCAAAGCAACCCCTATGTAAACGAGTCAAAACGTCGATTGAAGACGCTGGCAGAGATACGCCGAAGCTAGATGGTCTATTTAGTATGTAATAGCATGCTAAATGGTCACTATGGTTAGCCATAAATCAAAACAGCCGCAATGCGCGGCTGTTTTTGTATCTGATAATCAGCCTCTCAGCTCGAGTACCAACTCCAGTACGTCAGAATCCAAAGTTTCTAACGAAGTTATCGAGGTTGATACTACTTCAGATCAATGCTGTTCAATCGTCCCATAAAGATAAGCAGCTCAATCACATCTTTGTGAGCTTCAAGCAGTGCTCGTTTGGTTTGGCTGTAGGCTGCGAGTCGACCGTGTTTCCGTATAGAACATACTTTCGTTCTGTATTTGTAATCACCATTCTCAGAGAAAACACGCCATTTCGCTATGTAGCACTCGTCGCGATGTTCAGGGTCACTCTGCGTTGGATTAGGCTTAAATACAATTTTAGGCTCTAAACTATGAGGCAGACGTGTCATGAGATAGGGTTCTTTGAGGACCTTTGGCCAAAACTTGCCCCAAAGCTGTCTACCCAGCTCATCTCTTAATTTGATGGTTTTCTTGAGTGCTTTGTCTTCCCCCATACGAACAAAGCCAACTGAACGATGTAATACCGTATCGTCGGGTGTATGAATGTGGATCTTAAAAGCGGTCTTACCTTTCGAGATAAAGCGGTAACCGGTAGCACCAATTAGATTATTCTGGCTCATAGTTTGCTAAATGATGATTATGTTATTAATAAGGTTACGACAAATACCGCGAAACCGAAACTAATCCTCATGAAAAAAATAAAGCCTTAGTACTTTTGCTAAGGCTTTATTAGAAAACATGAGTTGATGGTGCTGCTAACTACATGATTTTCTGCATTACATCACCAATTTGAATGCTTCCCGCAAGGCTTGGTTGATCAATGGTGAGTTCAGCTTCGTTTTCATAAACGCGAGAAACCGTCAGGGTGATATCGCTTTGAGAGACCTTATTGCGTGGCAAGCCTCTTTGGTCGATAAATGAACCTGTGTGCCAAAGCTGAAGTTTGTCACCTTGTTCTACACCGTGTATTCGGCCTAAATCAATGGTCACCATATTCCCAAACACAGCAGCAACTTCAGGAAGCGTGATTTTACAAGATACTTCCGATTCTAAATCCAACATAATATTACGACTGACACGAAGCATCATGCTGCCATAGGTTGATGCCCAGAAACGAGCACTGCGTGTGTCGATTTCACTGGTCTTCGCAAATGGCCATTTTGCTACTTCACGATAGCTTCGGTTGTAAACCTGATGACCTGTTTTACCATCGAATACCTGCATTTCTAACGCAAATTGGCGATTGATAATGTCGTCTTTCAAAAGCTTCGATTCAATGGTTGCGGTTAAGTCGGTGATGTCACCACCTATGATGTACTGTGCCCCCGTATCTTGTGCGATCATTTTGATCACTTCCGGTCGACGCTTGTCTATGTCGTAATTTGTTGTACCAACAGAGACAAAACTGCGAGATTCTTGCGCCAGTTGTCGGTTAACGACATGGCCAAAATCATCACCAATGTTATAGATTCGGCCCATCACAGCTTGTTGTGGAGAGCTTACATCAATATTACCGACCAAAAACGTCTTCTTATATTGGCTTTCATGGCAAGCACTTGCCGAAGGGTAGATGTCTATCCTTGCAGTGACCATTATATTGCCACCGCGTTTCTTCTCTTTTTCTACTAAGATGTAGCGCACTTCATGATTGGTAAATTGAAATTCTTTCTTTTTTGCATCTAAGTAGGGGGTGAGGTTTGCAATACTGCCGATGTCAGCGCCAGAGAACTGTATGGCTTTGTAAACGGCATCCTCTAGGGCATGAACCCTTGCCGCATCCTCTGACGATACGATGGTTGCAGTACCGGTAACTTCATACCAAGAGGCATGAGTACTGAAGCTGATGGTTGTCAGTAAACTTATTGAAAATAAGTAATAAATTATTTTTTTCATCTATTCGTTACCAGTTGGGTATAAATATTGCTTAACAAATATCTATAAGCTTAAAGCTGACTCAAGTGCGTTTTTCATAATCTGAACCATTAATGAAAAGCAAAGATTGTTCCAACATTGTAATCCATTGAAAAGAGTCATGGCGAGAACATATTGGAACAGCAAGCACTAAATATATCTGGAGATAAGAGAATGAAAAAATGGCTCGTAGTAATGAGTGTCATGTTAATGACATCATGCGCTTATTCGCCAATCTATAACGGTAAATCTGAGTATTCAGGCAGTCCGTTTATGTTGATGGACAGCCCGCGTCATACCATGGATTTTTTCGTGGAAAGCATGACCGAAGATTTGATCTTGTCGAATACGAGTATTTCAGCCAGAACACCCATTGCCATTACCTCGTTTGTCGATCTGCAACACATGGACACAACCAGTTGGTTAGGAAACTCGGTATCAGAAGGTTTCATTCATCAGTTTCAGCGTCGAGGTTTTAAAGTGGTTGATTTTAAAACCACAGGCTCTATCCAAGTGACCCACCAGGGGGATTTTGCTATTAGCCGCGATTGGAAAGACTTAGCCCAAGAGCAAGACGTCCAGTATGTTTTGACTGGAACTATGCTTCGTCAAGAAGGCGGTGTTCTAGTGAATGCTCGTGTGGTCGGAATGCAAACTCGCATCGTTGTTGCTTCCGCACAAGGCTTTTTACCTGCAGACCGTATTGGTCGTGACTTAGATACTCTGAACAGTATTCGAACTCAAGATGGGGTTATTATTCGTTCTGATCCAACGATCAGTCAGCCTCATACTGTTATTCTTCGCCCTTAGGAGTTCGTGATGAAGAAGTTAATATTTGTTGTTGCCGCTTTATTGCTTGTCGGCTGCCAACCATTACAAAGCATGAGACCTAATGACTTTTTGGTTGCGGTTGGCTACGCGAGTGTCAGCGAGCAGAAAGGTCGTAATGACGAAGAGAAACGTATTCGAGCAATGAGAGCCTCTAAAATTGATGCGTATCGTGAACTTGCCGAGCAAGTGTATGGTATGCGCGTGAGTGGTCGAGCTGAGCTTGAAGATCAGCGTCTTGGTACTGAGAGAACTTCAGGCGCGGTTGATGGTGTTATCCGTGGTGCCGAAGTGGTGCGCAGTTACCCTGTTGGCGACAGCTATGTGACTGAACTGCGGTTAGATATCCAAAAAATGGAACAACTGCGTAATTATGGCGAAGTTCAGCCAGTGCCTGAGAAGAGACAACAAACGTTGTTCTAGTTTAAGGATCGTCTAGTTATAGGTTTCTCCTTTTATATTGGCTGCTATTCGCTTTCCAGATGGCGTAACGGCAACCAGTAACGGTTATGAATAAGAAAGCGGTAAGTATTAAAGTACTTGCCGCTTTTTTGTTTATCGGCTTGGGGAGTACATTCACAGGTTTAGTGGGAGATTTGACTGGTGTAACGAGAAGGGTAGGCTGAGATACAGATACAGATACAGATACAGATACAGATACAGATACAGATACAGATACAGATATGAGAAGGAGGTGGTTTACCTAACTAGGCTTTAACGTTGGTTCCTAGCGTAGAAATTGTATGCGTTTGGCCTCCGGCATTGTAGGTCATGCCAATTTTGCCGTGACTTTGCTGCATCATATTGCTGAGTTTTTTGAAGCTAAGGTGTGCTCGATTCAAGGCTTCGCCATTTACCAAGTTCGCTTGATGGCAGTCGTGCACTATGGATTTGATGGTTGTGACTAACTGAGCAAGTTCAGGGTTCTCGGTCAGTTCAGATATATTAGTATGGGCAGCGATTCGTTGATCGGTTGATCTTAGTTGTTCAACAAGAACCACTTTCTCTTTGGCTATTCGCTCAATATCGCTTGATTGTCGGCTTGTAATAGCGATTTTCTCTGAACTCAATAATTCAGATAAGGCTTTGGCATTTTGAAGTTGGAAATTAACTAAATCTGCTAGTGCCGCCATAATGTAACCTACTAATAACCTCGTGTACTTTAAGATAATAACTTTATTTTAAAGCTAATGTTTGCTTAAAGACCTTTTAATTCGTTTTCAAATTTCATCATGTTGTCGGCCAACTTTTCTGGATCAACAGTGTATGAACCATTTGCGATCGCTTCTTTTATTGCCGCGACTTTCACTGAATCGAAACTTGGTTGTGCTGCCATCTCTTGATGGAGTTGACCAATCGCCTTGCCTTGTTGGCTTAGTGAAACCGCATCTTTGCTTGCTGGTGATTTAGATGATGCATCAGATCTTGATGCCTCAGACTTAGAATCAGAGCGTACTGCTGAGCGGTTAGTGCTCGCTAGGGTTTGCCCTGAACGAATATTATCAATACCTGCCATAGTTAAGCCTTTTTCTTCAAAATGGGAACCTGTACAGTCAATATCGACCATGGGTGAGAATACTTTAGCAATTTTAAGCTCAATAGTCGAAAACGAACCAAACACCTCAACCGTTATAATTGGATGTTAGAGTTGAGAATAAAAGCGCTAACGATACCGACACTTTAAAGTGAAGTGTTAAAAGTAAACCGTGACTTCAGACATGCTGGTAACAATACCTTCGATTATACGCTGTGATTTGTCATTTTTCACCCTAACTTGATCACCCATTGAGCCATCGGTAAGTGCAGTACCTCTGGTGGTAATGGTCATGCCACCTTTTACTGCCTGTATGATAACCTTCTCATTTCGGCATACGACACAAATATCGCCTCTTTCGACAACATCACCGGGTCTTAGGTTCTTTTTTACCTTAGCACCGATGACTTGTTGTGGAGTGGTAAAGCCTTGGCGACGAAATTTGTTGAGAGAAATCATCGCAGTCGTGACGTCGTATTGACCGACAATTTCGCCTCTCGCCAGTGAGCGAGTCGTTGTGACAAGTGGTACTGACATTGAAAGGCGCACTGGCACGTAAACACGCCATTCATCAGGAACACAACGAACTAAAACAGTAATGCTGCTGCGAGTGTTGGTTGTTGTCGAGGCACTTGTCTCGAGGGGGATAGGACAATTTGTAGCTTTGATTCTAGAGTCTACATTAGCGGAATTAACAAAAAGTTCACCGCCTCGCGGTTGCTCCACCGAGTCAAGGATGTGTTGCTCAGCCGCTGATTGGATCATGTCAATTTGTTCCGGCGTTGCCGCGTGTGTAAAAAAACTAAACAATATTGTTAGAATGCCGATAAACTTAGCGACAGTTTTAAAAATAGTTCTACACATAGCTATGGGAAAAAGATATATGTTTGCTTTATGATATGTCATTTTATTTCTCTAGTGGTTCGTAGCCTGCAGTAGACTAACACTTTCTATCCAAAAAGTTTGATATGGAGATGAGCTCATGACGGGTATTCTTGATTCAGTGAATCAGCGTACGCAACTCGTCGGTCAAAACCGATTAGAATTACTAACCTTTCGCCTAATGGGGCGTCAGCGTTACGGTATTAATGTATTTAAAGTGAAAGAGGTTTTACAATGCCCTCGTCTGACTTTAATGCCAAATTTACATCATCTCGTAAAAGGTGTGGCTCATATTCGTGGTCAGACAGTTTCTGTCATTGATTTGAGCCTAGCGGTAGGCGGACGTCCTACATCTGATATCGATAAGTGCTTTGTGGTGATTGCTGAATTTAACCGTACTATCCAAGCATTCCTCGTAAGCTCTGTAGATAGAATTGTTAATATGCACTGGGAAGCTATTCTTCCACCACCAGATGGTTCAGGTAAAGATAATTACCTAACAGCGGTAACCAACATCGATAATGAATTGGTTGAAATTCTGGATGTTGAAAAGATTCTTGCTGAGATCTCGCCTGTTGATGAAACCATGGATAGCAGAATCGCAGAGGAAATTGCAGAAGTTGAACAAGAGAAAGAATTGGTTCGCCGAATCTTGATTGCTGATGACTCGACGGTTGCTCGTAAGCAGGTTCAACGTGCTATAGAATCTATTGGTTTTGAGGTCATTGCTGTTAAAGATGGTAAAGAAGCCTATGAGACTCTGATGAAAATGGCATCGGAAGGCAGTATTTACGATCAAATTTCATTGGTGATTTCAGATATCGAAATGCCTGAAATGGATGGATACACGCTGACTGCTGAGATTCGTCGTCACGCAGAACTAAAAGATTTATACGTAATTTTGCACTCATCATTGAGTGGTGTATTTAACCAAGCCATGGTTGAGCGTGTAGGGGCTAACTCCTTCATCGCGAAATTCAATCCTGATGAGCTTGGTGGCGCGGTTAAAGCTGCGTTAACTAACTAAAAGAGACATTAATGACTGCTATAACAATAAGTGATCAAGAGTATCGCGATTTCAGCCGTTTCTTAGAATCTCAATGTGGCATTGTATTAGGTGACAGTAAGCAGTATTTAGTGCGCAGTCGTCTAAGCCCATTAGTAACGAAGTTTAATGTTGCTTCATTGTCTGATTTGCTAAGAGATGTAGTGACAGGTCGAAACCGTGAGTTGAGAGTGGCGGCAGTGGATGCTATGACGACTAACGAGACACTTTGGTTCCGAGATACTTATCCGTTTGCTGTACTAGCGGATAAACTTCTACCGGAAATAGCGGCAAATAAACGTCCTATCAAGATTTGGTCTGCGGCAAGCTCTTCAGGCCAAGAACCATACTCAATGGCTATGACGATACTTGAGACCCAAGCACGTAAGCCGGGTATGTTGCCAAATGTATCGATTACCGCTACTGATATTTCAGCAAGTATGTTGGATATGTGCCGCACCGGCGCTTATGACAACCTTGCCTTGGGCCGAGGACTTTCTCCTGAGCGCCGTCGCACTTTCTTTGAAGATGCTGGCGATGGTCGTATGAAAGTGAAAGACAACGTTAAGCGAATGGTAAACTTCCGTCCTCAGAACTTGATGGAGAGCTATGCACTGTTAGGCAAATTCGACATTATCTTTTGTCGTAACGTGTTGATTTATTTCTCTCCAGATATGAAGTCAAAAGTACTTAACCAGATGGCAAATAGCCTGAATCCTGGTGGTTACTTGTTATTGGGTGCGTCTGAATCGTTAACCGGCTTAACGGATCGTTTTGAAATGGTTCGCTGTAATCCAGGCATCATCTACAAATTAAAGTAATTAGTGTCACCACTTTAAGGTGCAATATTACTGTCCAAATTTAAAACCCAGCCAAGTGCTGGGTTTTCTTTTTCTAATTTAATCTATATCTTTAAGTCAGAGTGACATTCCAATTTACTCTATTTGTTGGCTTGTATATTGCAAGTTTACCCACGAGTAACCTGTAAAAGTAATGGTCGGCCACTTTGTTTTTAAAGTTGGTATATATATTGCTTAGGTTATTTCATAACAGTCAGTTCTTGAGTTGAGGTTTACATGGCTATTTCTTTTGACAATGCTTTAGGCATTCACCAGCACACAGTTGGTGTACGTGAGCGTAACGCTGAGGTGCTTTCCACCAATATCGCGCAAGCTAACACGCCTGGGTATAAAGCAAAGGGATTAGACTTTAATAAATCACTGCAGGCGGCAAGTTCTGGGGCAAGCATTGGTCTTAGCCGAACAGACGGTCGGCATATTTCTGCCTCAACAACGGTGAATGGGGAAACGAAGTATCGAATTCCTACGCAACCTGATACTGGAGATGGCAATACGGTTGATTTGGATTTGGAACGAAATCTTTTCATGCAAAACCAAATTAGGCATCAAGCCTCTCTCGACTTCTTAGGAAGTAAGTTCAAGAATTTAACTAAAGCGATAAAAGGGGAATAACTAGATGAGCTTATTTAATGTATTCAATGTGACTGGTTCTGCGATGAGTGCTGAATCTGTTCGTCTAAATACTACCTCAAGTAACCTTGCTAACGCAGACAGTGTAAGTAGCTCTGCTAAAGACACTTACAAGGCTCGCCACGCAGTGTTTGGCGCTGAGTTAAATCAGGCACGTAATAGTGGTCACACTGTGCCAGTAAAAGTATTAGGTATCGTAGAAAGCGATAAACCGCTGAATGCGGAGTACAACCCAGATCACCCGTTAGCGAACAACGAAGGCTACATCTATAAGCCTAACGTGAACGTTATGGAAGAAATGGCAAACATGATTTCAGCATCACGTGCGTATCAAACAAACGTACAGGTTGCTGACTCGAGTAAACAAATGCTGCTGCGTACGCTGCAGATGGGTCAATAAGGATAAGGAGGTAGCAAATGGCTGGAATCAACAATGTTGGTCAAAGCGGCTTGTCCTATGTTGACCAGCTGAAGAGTCTTCAAGATGGTGCTAAGAAGCCCGATGAAACGACAGGTAAGCAAGATCTTAAACAAGATGACTTCTTATCGTTGTTGACTAAGCAACTTGCACAACAAGACCCTTTTAAGCCGGTTAGCAATGACCAGATGATTGCGCAAATGGCTTCATTTGCGACCGTAGATGGCATTGGCAAAATGAATACACAGTTTGAAAGCTTGAATTCATCAATGACCTCTAACCAAGCACTGCAGGCATCTTCTTTGGTTGGCCGCGATGTATTGGTTCCTGGAGCGGCAGGTGTGAAACAAGGTGATGGCGGTATGGCGTCAATGGTTAAGCTTCCTCAGGCAATGGACAATGTAATGGTCCGTGTTGAGAATGAAGTTGGCCAATTGGTTCGCACTTTTGATATCGGCTCAAAACCATCGGGTGACACGCGTGTTGAGTGGGACGGAAAAGACGAAGACGGTAATCCATTGCCGGCCGGTAAATACAACGTGAAAGCGTCGGGTTTATTGGAAGGTGAGAACACAGAGTTCCAAGTGTCGAGTTATGCGAACGTGAACAGTGTGCTTCTTGGTAAAGGCGATGGCAACGTACTACTCAATCTGGCTGGTTTTACATCGCCAGTACGACTTGCTGAAGTACTAGAAGTTGGTAAAGCGTAGCTCTTTTTAGAGTGATTATGCTAGCTAGATTAGGAGAATATTGGAATGTCATATGTATCTTTAAGCGGTCTATCCGCTGCACAGTTAGACCTGAATACAACCAGTAACAACATTGCGAACGCAAACACATTTGGCTTTAAAGAGTCTCGTGCGGAGTTCGGGGATGTTTACTCAAGCTCGTTGTTCACTAACGCAAAAACGACGCCAGGAGGCGGTGCGCAAGCTAGCCAAGTGGCACAACAGTTCCATGAAGGTTCAAGTATCTATACGAATAACCCAATGGACTTGCGTGTAAGTGGTACAGGTTTCTTTGCAGTATCGAAAGACCGTATGGTGCCAGAGATCAATGAACTAACGCGTAATGGTGCATTTCACCTAAACAAAGACAACTACATGGTTACGGCCAATGATGAGTTTCTTTTAGGTTATGATGTCGATCCAAACTCGGGTGAAGTTCTTTCTTATGCACCAAAGCCTCTCGACATTCCAGCTGAGTTTGGTAAGCCTAAACAGACAGAAAACATTGAAGTAGGGGTTAACCTTCCTGCGAACGGTGATCTTAAAGACCCGGCAACATTTGATTTCAAAGATCCAGATACCTATAACCGTGCAACGTCTTCGACGGTCTACGATTCTATGGGACAGTCTTACAAGTTAACGACTTACTACCTAAAAGATCAGACTCAACCGAATACTTGGCAAACGTACTACACCATGTCAGATGAAACGGGCGAGAAGCCGGTAAACATTACTGGTGGCGACGCGACGAATTCAGCAGGTCATGTTGGTCACACCATGAAATTCAACAATGACGGTACCTTAGCAAGCCTTAACAGTGGTCAGCCAATTCTATCTGATCCAATCGGCGCTGGTGAGAACGCAGTTGATTTGAACGGTGCAGATCCGACACAGGTACTTAACTTTGGTCTGGATTCTTCAACTCAGTTTGCCGCTCCATTCGAACTGTCTAGGTTTGATGAAGATGGCGCGACAACTGGTTTCTTAACGAAAATCGATTTTGATGAGTACGGCAGTGTTCTAGGCAGTTACTCAAACGGTGAAAATGTGATACTAGGCCGCGTAGGTTTAGTTCGTGTACCTAATGAGCATGGTCTAGATAAGAAAGGCGGCACTCAATGGGATTCTACTAAGGCTTCAGGTGATAAAATCTGGGGTGAATCAAATAAAGGTTCATTTGGTAGTATCAACAATGGCTCACTAGAGCAGTCGAATATCGATATGACTCAAGAATTGGTTGATTTGATTTCTGCTCAACGTAACTTCCAAGCGAACTCTCGTTCTCTAGAAGTACACAACCAACTACAACAGAATATTCTTCAGATTCGTTAATCGTTTCGAGCGTTTGAATCATCTGCGAATACCCAATTCAATGTTATTGAATTGGGTATTGTTGGTGAATTACGTATGGCTGCTTGCTTGTCTATTTGCCGCCCCTATTGCCGCCCGGTAATGCCTCTGGCAACAATTCTTCCTCAATGATCCTTTGCGATCAGTCTTTTTTGTTGTTTTTTCATTTAAGTTTTTGATAAATAACAGTTAAAAATATTGGCATAGTGTTTGCTTTATTAGTTCCAGAAAATGATTTTTTGGAGCAAAATTATGGATCGCGCACTGTTTCTTGCCATGAGTGGCGCTAAGCAAAATATGCAGGCTTTGCAGCTGCGTTCAAACAACCTCGCCAACGTAAGTACAACGGGTTTCCGTGCTGATTTAGCACAGGCACGTTCAATGCAAGCGTATGGCGAAGGCATGCCTACTCGTGTTTTCAGCATGACAGAGCGTCCGGGTCATAATTTCGCTCAGGGTAGTGTGGTTACTACTGGCCGAGATCTCGATGTCACCATTCAAGGTGATGGTTGGATTTCAGTAATGGACAATACTGGCCGTGAAGGTTTAACCCGTAACGGTAACCTAAGGGTTGACCAAAACGGTTTGCTTACCAACGCAAGTGGCCATTTAGTGCTTGGTGAAAACGACGCACCAATCACGCTCCCAATCCCAATCAGTAAAGTAGAAATTGGTACAGATGGTACGATTTCGGTGATTCCTCAAGGCGCTCCAGCTGAAGAATTAGCCGTAGTTGATCGTATCAAGCTTGTGCGTCCAGATAACCAAAGCTTGTTTAAAGATACGAATGGCCTCTTCCGTTCGAAAAAACCAGATCAGGCATACGAAGCAGATGCAGCGGTAACGTTGCTTAAAGGTGCTATCGAAGGCAGTAACGTAAATGCCGTAGGTGAAATGACCAGCTTAATTGACTTACAACGTCAGTTTGAAATGCAGGTCAAGATGATGAGCACAGCAGAGGAAATGGACAAGTCGTCTGATTCACTGCTTCGTATGAGCTAATAGAATTTTAAGGAAATTGCTATGCATCCAGCATTATGGGTAAGTAAAACCGGTTTAGACGCCCAACAAACCAATATTTCAACAATTTCAAACAACCTTGCCAACGCCTCAACCATTGGTTTTAAAAAGAGCCGTGCGGTGTTTGAAGATTTGTTCTATCAGAATATTAACCAACCAGGTGGCCAATCGTCTCAGAATACTGAGTTGCCAAGTGGTTTGATGTTGGGTGCTGGTTCTAAGGTAGTTGCAACTCAAAAGGTGCACACTCACGGTAACGCACAAACAACGTCGAATAGTCTAGATATGATGATTGAAGGCGACGGTTTCTTCCAAGTTGAGATGCCAGACGGTGAAACAGGTTACAGCCGTAATGGTCAGTTCACATTGAACGGTGACGGTGCGATCGTAACATCGGGTCAAGGTTATGCCCTACAACCCGAAATCGTTATTCCTGAAGACGCGATCTCGGTAACGGTTGGTAACGATGGTGAGGTGTCGGTTCGTCTACGTGGTCAGCAAGACAACGTCGTGGTTGGTCAAATCACCATTACTGATTTCGTAAACCCAGGTGGTTTAGAGCCCATTGGCCAAAACCTTTACTTGCCTACAGGTGCAAGTGGTGACCCGCAAGAGGGCGTTCCGGGGTTGAATGGCTTAGGTAATGTTCGTCAGTCTATGCTTGAAGCATCTAATGTAAACGTAACTGAAGAGTTGGTTAACATGATCGAAGCTCAACGTGTATACGAAATGAACTCAAAAGTTATCTCGGCGGTAGATAAGATGATGAGCTTCGTTAACCAACAGCTGTAGCTGGTTAATTCGCTGTTTACTTATTTCTTTTAATCGTTCTGTTTACTATTGTCTGCTGAGAGTACATCGCCATGAAACGTATTGTTTGTTTAGCTCTGTTTTTATCTATGACGGGTTGTACCACACTGGAGCCAATTGAAACTCCGGCGCAAGAGAACGCAACCACAGTGGTTGATGCTGTAGAAGGCGACAAGGCTGCCCAGGAAAGCTCTGGTATTATCGACACACTTCGAGATAGAACTGACCCTATTGCTGGTGATCCTGCATGGGCGCCAATTAACCCGAAGAAAAAACAAGAGCATTATGCGGCAGCAACAGGCTCACTGTTCAATGCTAACCACATTGGTAGCATGTATGACGACTCAAAACCTCGCGGAATTGGTGACATTATTACAGTTGCGTTAGATGAGAATACGCGAGCGACTAAAAAAGCTAATGCAGATATGTCTAAATCGAACGATGCATCGATGGAACCGTTAGCTGTAGGTGGTGAAAATCTAGAACTTGGTAAATACAACTTTTCTTACGATCTGAGTAACACCAACACCTTTGCTGGAGATGCATCAGCTAACCAAAGTAACAGCATTAGCGGTTACATTACCGTTGAAGTTATTGAAGTATTAGCTAATGGCAACCTAGTGGTTCGCGGTGAAAAGTGGATGACGTTGAATACGGGTGATGAGTACATTCGCTTAAGTGGCACCATCCGCCCTGACGATATCGACTTTGAGAATACCATTGCTTCGAACCGTGTTTCGAATGCACGAATTCAGTACTCAGGTACGGGTGTGCAGAAAGATATGCAAGAACCTGGGTTCTTGGCACGATTCTTTAATGTATCTTTGTAGAGCTTGAGACTGTGTCGACATACTGGCACTTTAAGAATTATCTAATTTCAAGCTAACTCATTATAAATTAAAGCAATACAGACAGGTTACTCAATGAAAAAACTGACACTCGTACTCTTCGGCATGCTATTTCTTGCCACCAGTGCTCATGCCGCGCGTATAAAAGACGTGGCAAAAGTAGCGGGTGTTCGTAGTAACCAACTTGTCGGTTATGGTTTGGTCACAGGTTTGCCGGGCACCGGTGAGACAACTCCCTTTACCGATCAAACGTTTAACGCAATGCTGCAAAATTTTGGCATTCAATTGCCGCCTGGCACCAAGCCAAAAACCAAAAACGTTGCGGCGGTAATCGTTACCGCTGAACTTCCGGCATTCTCTAAGCAAGGTCAGGAAGTAGACGTAACGGTGTCGTCTATTGGTTCAGCAAAAAGCCTTCGTGGTGGTACTTTGCTGCAGACTTTTCTTAAAGGTCTAGACGGTCAAGTGTACGCTGTGGCACAAGGTAATTTGGTTGTGAGTGGTTTTAGTGCTCAAGGCAACGATGGTTCTAAGCTCGTTGGTAACAACCCAAACGTCGGTATCATCTCTAGCGGTGCGACGGTAGAGCAAGAAATCCCAACCCCATTTGGTCGTGGTGACTACATCACTTTCAACTTAATCCAATCTGATTTTACTACGGCTCAGCGTTTAGCTGATGCGGTTAATAATTTCCTAGGCCCTCAAATGGCGTCTGCGGTCGATGCGACTTCTGTAAAAGTTCGTGCGCCACGTGAAATCAGCCAACGTGTGGCTTTTTTGTCTGCCATCGAAAACATCGAATTTGACCCTGCAGAGGGCTCTGCAAAAATCATTGTTAACTCTCGTACCGGTACTATTGTTGTTGGTAAGCATGTGCGCTTAAAAGCAGCAGCAGTAACACACGGCGGCATGACAGTCGCAATCAAAGAAAATCTAAACGTGAGTCAACCTAACGCATTCTCTGGTGGTCAAACGGTAGTCGTTCCTGATTCGGACATCGAAGTAACCGAAGCCGATGGTAAAATGTTCAAGTTCGAACCCGGTTTAACGCTCGATGATTTGGTACGCGCTGTCAATGAAGTCGGCGCCGCACCTTCTGATTTAATGGCAATCCTTCAAGCACTGAAACAAGCGGGTGCAATTGAAGGTCAGTTGATCATTATTTAAGGGATAAAGCATGATTAAAAATAACAATGACATCGGCTTTATTCACGATATTGGTAGCCTAGACCGTCTTCGTCAACAAGCGGTAAGCGGTGAAGAAGGCAGTGAAAAAGAAGCGCTAACCGCTGCAGCAAAACAGTTTGAATCTATTTTTACCTCGATGTTGTTTAAGTCGATGCGTGATGCGAACTCGAGCTTTAAGTCAGATATGTTGAACAGCCAGAATGAACAGTTTTATCGTCAGATGCAAGATGACCAAATGGCGAGTGAACTCAGTGCGTCAGGTTCGCTCGGTCTTGCGGACATGATCGTAGCTCAGTTAAGTGCTGGTCAAGCAAATGATGCAACTGAAGATAAGGTTCGCAATGAAGGCTTTGATACTTCACTGCAAAGACCGCAATACTCGGGGCGTTCAGAAGATAGAGCACCTGAAGTTCAATCTGCGCAAGCTATGTCAGTAACAGACGTGTCAGCAGCAAAACAACCCGTTTCCTTCGACTCTCCAGAATCGTTTGTTGCCTCAATGAAGCCTTACGCTGAAAAAGCGGCGAGCGCACTCGGTGTTGATTCATCACTGCTATTGGCACAAGCGGCACTTGAAACAGGTTGGGGTTCTAAGATGATTAAGAACTCTTTGGGCAACAGCAACAACCTATTCAACATCAAAGCTGATAGAAGTTGGAAGGGCGATAAGGTTGCTACTCAAACTCTAGAGTTCCATGGTAAAACAGCCGTTAAAGAGTCTGCTTCTTTCCGTTCTTACTCTAATTTCGAAGATAGCTTTAATGATTACGTGAAGTTCTTGAACGAAAACCCAAGATACGAAACGGCATTGCAGCATCAAGGTAACTCTGAGAATTTCATCAAAGGCATTCACCAGGCGGGTTACGCAACCGACCCTAACTATGCCGACAAAGTTTTACGAGTTAAAGCTAAGATTGATGAGATGAAATAGCGTTATTGAATGCACTCGAGAGCTTGCCACCGGCAGGCTCTTTTCTTATCCGCCCCTTCAGTCTTACGCGCCATCCATAGTTTTCTCCTTACACTTCAACAAATTATTGTATTTTAACTCTCCGTTGTTTCTATTGGCACATATATTGCTATTTATCTTAATAATAAGCTGTAGTAGTTAATCAGTTCATGCTGATTTTGTTAAGTTTTTTGGGGGCATTATGGCGTCGGATCTTCTGAATGTAGGAGCACAAAGTGTTCTTACTGCTCAGAGACAGCTAAACACCACAGGTCATAACATTTCTAACGCCAACACAGAAGGCTATAGCCGCCAGTCTGTGGTTCAAGGTGTGAATGACCCGCGCCAGTACGGTGGTCAAACCTACGGTATGGGTGTGCATGTGGAAAATGTTCGCCGCTCGTGGGACCAATTTGCCGTCAAGGAACTTAACCTATCAACAACCAATGCCGCTAACAAAGCGGATACCGAAGCTAACCTGGATATGCTGTCAAGCATGTTGTCATCGGTTGTTTCGAAGAAAATCCCAGAGAACCTTAATGAGTGGTTTGATTCTGTTAAGACGCTCGCTGATACGCCGAATGATGTGGGTACACGAAAAGTCGTCATAGAAAAAGCTGGGTTATTAAGTAAAACGTTAAATGAATTTCATGAAACCGTTCGTCAACAGTCTGATTCTGCGAATAAGAAATTAGACATGGGTATCGAGCGAGTTAACCAAATTGCATACGAGATCCGTGATCTTCAGCGACTAATGGTACGAACTCCCGGACCTCATAATGATCTACAAGATCAGCACGAACAGCTAGTTAATGAGCTTTCTGGTTACACTAAAGTGACGGTGACACCACGAGCTAATAATGAAGGGTTTAATGTCCATATCGGTAATGGTCATACCTTAGTTTCTGGTACAGAAGCGAGCCAACTGAAAATGGTCGATGGCGTACCAGATGCACATCAGCGTCGTCTTGCTATCGTAGAAGGAAAGTCATTAAAGGCGATTACTAACCGCGATATTGATGGACAAATCGGCGCGATGTTAGACATGCGTGATGAACATATTCCTGCAGTTATGGATGAGCTTGGTCGTTTGGCGACCGCGTTTTCATACGAGGTCAATGCACTGCAATCGCAAGGTTTGGATCTCAATGGCAATGTAGGTAAAAACCTGTTTACCGATGTGAACTCTGAGTTAGTGGCTAAGTCTCGTGTTACTGCTCATGGACAGTCTAAAGCGGATGTCGCGGTTTATATTGATGATACTTCTGCTCTGAAAGGCGGCGAGTATGGTCTGAAATACGATGGCAGCGATTATGTGGTGATTAAGCCAGATGGTGAAACGGTAAAAGTTAGCACTAATTCAACCGGCAATGCCTTTTATTTAGATGGCATGCGAGTGGAAATTCGAAATCCGCCTGAACTGGGTGAGAAGCTTTTACTACGCCCAACTCGCAACTTTGCCGCGCAGATTCAGATGGAAACCAAAGACCCTAAAGATATTGCGGCGCAAAGCTATGAGGCATCAACTACCTTTGCCAAAGGCACTGCAGGTTTCAAAATTTTGGCGGCAGGTCAATTACGAGAATTTGAAGTGATCGTGTCACCAAAGGGCGAACAGTTTGCAGTTACCGATCCTAAGGGCAACATACTTATGCAGCCTCAACCGTATCCACCACAAGGCCCTGTGACAATTAATGGCACAACGTTTGAACTTACACCGGGCGCGGTGGCAAACGATAAATTTACGGCAAACCTTGTCCCATCAGAAGGTGACAATGGCAACTTGCGTAAATTGCAAGATCTCCAAACAGGCAAAGTCTTGGATGATGGTGAGTCTACTATTTTAGATCTTTACCACAACTTGAATACCAATACGGGCTTGAAATCTTCAACGGCAAATCGCTTGAGTGATATTGCTAGGCTAGAAAAAGAGTCAGCTCAAGAACGTATTGCTTCAGTCTCTGGGGTGAACCTAGATGAAGAAGCAGCAAATATGATGAAATTTCAGCAAGCGTACATGGCTTCTTCACGCATCATGCAAGCCGCCAATGATACGTTTAATACTATTTTGGCTTTGAGGTAGGAGATATAAATGTTGACTCGTATTTCTAGCTTTCATAATTATCAGTCAGTACAAAATGACTTTCGCCGCCAAGAAAACAAGGTGCATCATAATCAAGCACAACTGGCTTCCGGTAAGAAATTACAGTCGGCGAGTGATGATCCTTTGGCGACGCATTATTTACAAAACATCGGCCAGCAATCTGAGCAACTTAAACAGTATGTCGATGCGATCACTCTAATTAGAAACCGCCTTGAACATCATGAAGTCATGGTCGCCAACTCGGAAGGGTTCGCGGATGAAGCAAAACGAACCGTGATGGAAATGATTAACGGTGCACTTTCTCCGGAAGACCGCTTAGCGAAGAAACGTGAAATTCAAGAGTTATCGAATAATCTTCTACATTTAGCGAATACTCAAGATGAGTCAGGTAACTACACATTTTCAGGAACCAAGCCCAAGAGCCAGCCATTTTTTCAAGATAATGAAGGGAATGTTTCTTATCAAGGTGATGACTATCAAAGAAAGATGCGAGTAGCAACGAGCTTTGAAATGGCAATGAACGATCCGGGCAGTAAGTTGTTTATGGAAATAGATAACCCGTTCGGTGATTACGAACCTCAGTATGACCTTGAACCAGCCTCTGAGTTATTGCTAGGGCGTGCAACTAATACAGCTGACGATAGTGCAACTTATAAAGTCACTTTTGTTGATATGCAGACGGGCAAGTTCGCTTATCAGCTTGAAAAAGACGGTGCAGTGGTTGCTGCAGAAGATTTTGACCCTTCGAAGGGAGTTGTTTATGAAGGTTTGAATATCCAATTCAAAGGACAGATCACGAAAGGTGACTCGATCACTTTAGAGCCGAGAGAGACATTCTCTATCTTTGATACGTTCAAAGAGACCGCCGAACAGGCAGAAAATCCTGTATCAGATGCATCGGCAACGGCAAAGTTGCACCAAATGACCGAAGAATTTCATGCCGCGTTTATTCATTTGACTAAGGCGAGAACGGATGTCGGTGCTCGTTTGAGTACATTGGATATTCAAGAGCAGCAACATGAAGATTTTAAGTTGTCTTTAGCGAAAGCAAAAAGCAATTTTGAAGACTTGGACTATTCGAAAGCCATCATTGAATTCAATGAAAACTCTCGAGCGCTACAAGCTTCACAACAAGCGTTTGGCAAGACGAAAGACCTGACCTTGTTTAATTATATTTAGCTATGAACAGCCGTTAATCTGGGGTTAATTCTCTGCCGTATGTGCTATGCCATATGTGCGAATAATTCTATGGATTGCCACTTTTTTGTTCAGTGTGGCATGTTTGAAAAATAGCGGCAAAAAACGGCAACGAGAGATATCAATATCTTATTTTCTCGACTTGATATAATTAGCTCTTATGGGGGGTTGTAGTTTAAGTGTTTGTTTTTTATGTTTATTTTAGGTTTATTGGAATTAAAATAAAAGTTGGCACACAACATGCTTTTATAATTTTCATAAATGATTAATACAGATCTTAAACCTTATCTAGGGTTTATCGCGTAATACACGGTCAGTGCTTATCCATATGAGAGTAAAGCTGGCCGCTTCGCAGTGACTTTGCGAACTCATAAGGAGAGCAATATGGCTATTAATGTAAGCACTAACGTATCTGCTATGACAGCACAGCGATACTTGAATAAATCGTCTAATGACTTAGCGACTTCTATGGAGCGTTTGTCATCAGGTCATAAAATCAATAGCGCAAAAGATGATGCGGCAGGCCTGCAAATCTCGAACCGCTTAACCGCGCAATCACGTGGTCTGGATGTAGCAATGCGTAATGCTAATGATGGTATTTCGATTGCTCAGACAGCAGAAGGTGCGATGAATGAATCAACGAACGTATTACAACGCATGCGTGACTTGGCGATTCAATCATCAAACGGCACCAACTCTCCGGCAGAGCGTCAAGCGCTAAACGAAGAGACAATGGCACTTCAAGATGAGCTTAACCGTATCGCAGAGACCACTGCTTTCGGTGGCCGTCGTCTATTGAATGGTTCATTCGGTGAAGCTTCATTCCAGATTGGTTCAAACTCTGGTGAAGCTATGATCATGGCGTTAACCAGTATTCGTGCTGATGACTTCCGCATGGGAGGAACGACGTTCGACTCTGAACACGCTAAAGACAATAGTTGGGAAGTTCCACCAACAGCAAAAGACCTTAAGTTTGAATTTAAAACTAAAGCGGGTGAAGCCATTGTTCTCGATATAAGCGCCAAAGTGGGTGAAGATATCGAAGAACTAGCAACTTACATTAACGGCCAATCTGATCTAGTGAATGCGTCTGTGACGGATGAAGGTCGCATGCAAATATTTGTTGCGGAACCTGATTTAGAAGGCGCGATGTCGATCTCGGGCAGTTTAGCCTCTGAGCTAGGCCTTAAAAGTGAAGGTCGAACTTCATTGGTTCAGGATATCGACTTGAATACCGTTGCTGGTTCACAAAACGCAATCGGTGTAATTGATTCTGCGATGCAGTATGTCGATTCACAGCGTGCTGATTTGGGTGCGAAGCAGAACCGTTTAAGCCACAGTATTAATAACTTGGCAAATGTTCAAGAGAACGTAGACGCTTCAAACAGCCGAATCAAAGATACAGACTTTGCGAAAGAGACAACGCAAATGACCAAAGCTCAAATTCTGCAACAGGCAGGTACATCAATACTTGCTCAAGCAAAACAGTTGCCTAACTCTGCAATATCACTATTGCAATAGTTATTGGTTGAACTTGCTACTCGTGTTCAGACGTGAACTGCGTAGCAAGGGAAACTGGCAAGCATACTTACTATCGGGTGTTTAGCTCTCTCATCTCTCACCTGCTATCCATTTTTACGGTAAGAATGCAACGGCGCGTCGGAAATGTGTTCATTTCTCGATGATCTCCGCACAGGCTCTGACACGCCAACTAGCCCCGTTTCCTTAACAGGGAAAGGGGCTTTTTCCTTTCTATTTCTACACTTTTATTTTCTTTTAGATCGTCTAGTTTACCTTTCAAATCCGCAAAACCTCGATCTCACTTATTTGTTTCACGACAAACAACTCAACTCTTTGTATAAGAAGCATACCAATCTGAGCTCTTTGGCGACTATTCATTTCTCTATATAGGATAACTCAAACAGTGATTAGTGTGTTTTTTGAACACTTTTAAATGCATTCTCAATTGAAGGCTGCCACTGTTATAAAAAATGTGAAATTTTAAGTGTCTGATAAATTTGATTTTAATATTTAATTTGTGGTTTTTTGAAAGTTTTTCTAAAGCTTCTGAATTTTGAGCCGTTATTAAAAGTAACTTAGAGATAACTACTTGGTTTTCCGAGACGTCGGAAG
>NZ_JBGONU010000029.1:0-63214 GCF_041439295.1 Vibrio sp. 1F253
AAGAGAAGCTGCTTAGTAAACAAGCGAATGATGACAACTACCTTGAAAAACGCCGTAGCCAAGGCGCGGCATTTTTAGTTTGCAGCAATTATTGTGTTCAAGACGTAATGCAGCAGCTTAAGCGGGCGTTATAACACAAGCGGTATTACAGGACATAGCAAGGATAGATTATGGAAGAATACTGGAATCCTATGGTTCCCGAATTATCGGTAAGCAATTTTGAAGCGTCGTTATCATTTTACGTCGATGTGCTTGGCTTCTCTGTACGTATTAAGCGAGAAAATCCTGATTTTGTATACCTTGAACAAGAACAGGTTCAGATCATGCTCGAACAAATCACGGATTCAGGGTGGATTACTGGTGAGTTAGTTACTCCATTAGGACGTGGAGTAAACTTTCAAATAGAGCTTTCAGACTTAGAGCCGCTAGTTGAAAGACTGAAGAAAGCTAACGTACGTTTTTTCCGTGATTTAAAAGAAACATGGTATGACATTGGTGAAAAGCTATCAGGTGAACGAGAGTTTCTGATACAAGATCTAGATGGTTATTTACTAAGGTTTACCCAGCATCTTGGAGAGAAAGCGAAACCGTTAGAGTCGTGTTATAACGAATAAGGATTAAGGTGTTGCGTAGCCAACACTAAACCCCGAGTGTTGAACAAGCCGAAGCCACTTTATTAAGTAAATTTTACGATTGCCTTTGAAGGGCACATCGCTTTGAGGCTTTTCTCAAGGCGAGCGAGGTCAAGATAAGGTTGCGATCGCAATTTTATCAACCAGTTAGCTGTTTTTCGCTATACGCTTCAACGCCTATACGCATGAGTGGCATATTTGCTATTGTAGTCAGCAGTTTAGAGCGGGTTACTGACTTATGAAGTAAGACTTTACCATTTTGGTCTACGGCATGAAGACTAAAGTGGTTTTTAGCTAGGTCGATACCGCAGAAATAAGAATAATCAGACATGGTGCCTCCGATGCATTTAAGTACCACATAAGTGTGGCAGATCCTCGGTAGGGGGAGTCCATGTCATTCGTTATGTGTCTTTACGGGTACGGAGAAATAAATGGAAGTAGTAGAAGCGGAAAAATCGGATCTAAAATCATTCTTCGCTTATCTTGAAAGTCAGTTGTCCGAAAATGGAAATGGAGAAATCCCACTTTTTCAGCCGATGTCCAGAGAGCAAAAAGAAATCCCAGACTCAACAAGAGAAAAGTTCATAAATGGTTTTTCTCATTCATTCGGAGAGTCCGGCTGGAGGAAGCTTTGGGTTGTAAAAGATTCTTCTGGAAATATCAAAGGTCATATTGATCTTCGTCACCATACGGATGGAAGTCGCTCTCACAGAGTTCTGCTGGGTATGGGTGTAGATCTTTCTTGTCGTAAGCAAGGTCTTGGTCAAAAACTGATTGATGCCGTAGTAATCTTCTGCCAAGAAAATGAAGAAATTGACTGGCTCGACCTATGTGTGTTGTCCGAAAATTTTCCAGCGAAGAACCTTTATTTAAAAACAGGGTTTAGTGTTGTTGGTGAATTTAAAGATCAATATAGAATTGATGGTCTATCAGTCTCAGAGACAGTAATGGCAAAGTATGTCAAAAATTACGCATAACGAATAAGGATTAAGGTGTTGCGTAGCCAACACTAAATCCTAAGTGTTGAACAAGCCCGAAGCCACTTTATTGAGTAAATTGTACGATTGCATTGGAAGGGCGCACCATTCGTTGTCGACTGTGAGTATGCAGGCGTTATAGCTCAGGTCAGATTCACCTTCTGAAAAGTCATAACTACGTTAATCACGTATAGTTTTGCTATGTGTACGTCACTTGCGTATACTCTGTGTATGAAAAGTGTATTTGTCGAATCGACCATATTTGAAAAGTACCGTAATGAATATCTCAGCGATGATGAGTTTAGGCTTTTTCAAGCTGAATTAATGTCTAACCCAAAACAGGGGGACGTGATTCAAGGTACAGGTGGTTTGCGAAAGATTCGAGTTGCAAGTAAAGGTAAGGGCAAGCGAGGCGGCTCTCGTGTTATCTATTACTTCCTCGATGAAAAGCGTCGTTTCTACTTGCTGACAATTTATGGCAAGAATGAAATGTCCGATTTAACTGCAGATCAAAAGAAACAATTAAAGGCTTTTATGGAGGCGTGGCGTAATGAGCAATCGTGACCTATTTGCAGAGTTAAGTACTGCTCTTGTTGAGGCTAAAGAGCATTCAGAGAGTAAACTTACTCTTAAAACTCATCAAGTTAACAATATCAGTGAGTTAGATATTTCACCGAATGAAATCGTGAGTATCCGTGAACAGTTTAATATGTCGCGTGGTGTGTTTGCGCGTTTACTACATACATCATCCCGAACATTAGAAAACTGGGAACAAGGGCGTAGCGCACCAAATGGACAAGCTGTGACCCTTCTAAAATTGGTTCAGCGTCATCCGGAAACTCTTTCGCACATCGCTGAGCTATAACAAATAAGGGTTAAGGTGTTGCGTAGCTAACACTAAACCCTAAGTGTTGAACAAGCCCGAAGCCACTTTGTTAAGTAAATTGTACGATTGCATTTGAAGGGGACATCGCTTTGAGGCTTTTCTCAAGGCGAGCGAGGCCAAGGTAAGGTTGTGATCGCAATCATATCAACCAGTTAGCTATTTTCCGCTTCTTTCGTCGCACATCTCCTCTTGTTTCACCTGTGTAATTTTCCACATACCACCCCTAAGTAGAAATCACCGAGTTTGAAGATAGGTGTTCTTATTTGTGTCTGATAACTGCGCAATCGATAGCGTGTAAACAATGTTATACAGGGTGTTTTAAATATAAAACACAAAATAAATTGCGTTTTTTTTTAATTAGTGATTGAAACTGTAGTTTTTACTAGTTAAGTTACAGGGAACAAGAAGATAAATGCTGATGGAAAGTGACGTGAGATAACGTGCATTCAGCCTCAAGGATAGAAAATAGGAAGAAGTAAGCAATGTTCCAGACTGATGATGTAAGAATTACCAAAGTAAAAGAGTTATTACCACCTGTTGCTGTTTTAGAAAAGTTTCCAGCGACAGAAATTGCTTCTTCTACAACCTTTGAAAGCCGCAAAGCGATCCACAATATTTTAGAAGATAGCGATGATCGCTTACTTGTTATTGTTGGCCCATGTTCTATTCATGATACAGAAGCTGCGCTTGAGTACGGTAAACGTTTGAAAGTGCTACGCGACGAACTAGGCGATAACCTTGAAATCGTAATGCGTGTTTACTTTGAAAAACCACGTACCACTGTTGGCTGGAAAGGCCTAATCAATGACCCGTACATGAACGACACGTTCAAACTAAATGACGGTCTTCGTCTAGGACGTAAGTTACTACTTGACCTAACTGATATGGGAATGCCTACGGCGAGTGAATTCTTAGATATGATTACGCCGCAATACGTTGCTGACCTAATCAGCTGGGGCGCAATTGGCGCACGTACGACAGAATCTCAAGTTCACCGTGAACTGGCTTCAGGCCTATCTTGCCCAGTTGGCTTCAAGAATGGTACGGATGGCAACATCAAGATCGCAACAGATGCAATTCGCTCTGCAAGTGCTTCGCACCACTTCTTGTCGGTAACTAAATACGGTCACTCAGCGATCGTTGAAACCGCAGGTAACCCTGATTGTCATATCATCCTACGCGGTGGTAAAGAGCCAAACTACAGTGCAGAGCACGTTGGTAAGATTAAAGAAGAGCTAGAAGCTTCAGGTCTTCCACAGAAGGTGATGATTGACTTCAGCCACGCGAACAGCTCAAAGCAGTTCAAGCGCCAAATGAACGTTTCTGATGACGTAAGTGCACAGATCTCAGGCGGTGACAAAGCCATCTTTGGTGTGATGATTGAATCTCATCTTGTTGAAGGTCGCCAAGATTTAGTTGACGGTAAAGCGGCGACATACGGCCAATCTGTTACTGACGCATGTATCGGTTGGGAAGATACTGAAACAGTACTTCGCCAACTAGCAGATGCTGTTGAAGCACGTCGTAACAAATAGACTGATTATTGCATATTACAGTCGGCGATTAAGCTGCTGAAAATTCAAAGCCCTTATTAGCAATCGCTAGTAAGGGCTTTTTTGTGGATTTTAGTTTTAAACGGAAAGCGCCTTGGACTCTTAAATAAGAAAAGACAGTAGCTCGTCGACTTTAAGTGATAGCAAAGCTCTATCTTGTCTGGTTTCTACATTAAGGCGTATTAATGGCTCGGTATTAGACTTTCTTAAGTTGAAGCGCCATGTGTCCATATTCATGCTGATCCCGTCTGTGTGATCGATCTCAACGGCATTATCTCGGTAGTGCAATAACACACAAGCCATGACTTCCTCTGGGTTGGATACTCTGCGATTGATCTCTCCGGATGAGGGGAATCTATCCATACTTGCGCTCGTCAGTTGGTAAAGAGACTGTTGGGTTTTCGACATTAGTTCAATAACCAGTAGCCAAGGAATCATTCCTGAGTCGCAATATCCAAAATCACGAAAATAATGGTGTGCGCTCATCTCACCACCGTAGACCGCATTCGTTTCACGCATCTTCTCTTTGATAAGTGCGTGTCCCGCTTTAATCCCAATCGCTTTTCCACCACGTTTGTAAGCGATTTCAATCGTGTTCCATGTCATGCGCATATCGTGTAATACAGTGGCGTTCGGCTCTTTTAATAAGAATGCTTCAGCAAGCAACCCTACAATGTAATAACCTTCAATGTAATTGCCTGTCTCGTCAAAGAAAAAGCAGCGATCGAAGTCTCCATCCCAAGCAATACCAAGATCGGCCGAGCTTTGTAAAACGGCGTCTCTGGTGGCTGTTTGGTTTTCTTTAATCAATGGGTTCGGAATGCCATTAGGGAATGTTCCGTCAGGAGTATGGTGAACCTTGATGAAGGTGATCGGAATATCGAGCGTGGCAAAGCGAGCTTCTAAATCATCAATAATACGCCCTGCGACACCGTTCCCTGCGTTCACCACAATTTTCATAGGTGAAAGCTCAGAAGGAGATATATAAGAGAGTAGGTGGTCTACATAAGGGGCGAGAATACTGGTCGATCTACTAGAGTTACTTGGTTGTGCATGAACGAACGGT
This sequence comes from Vibrio sp. 1F253, assembly GCF_041439295.1. Taxonomy (NCBI): domain Bacteria; kingdom Pseudomonadati; phylum Pseudomonadota; class Gammaproteobacteria; order Vibrionales; family Vibrionaceae; genus Vibrio; species Vibrio sp. 1F253. Next base: position 5,115 of record NZ_JBGONU010000029.1, read on the forward strand.
AAATTGCAGTTCAGCTCTTGATTAAGCTCTGCAATGCGTCGTTTGATTTCATCTAACCCACTGTTTTTACTTATCGGGCTAGCGTCCAAGCCGACCAATTTCATTCCGTTGTAATTAATTGGGTTATGGCTTGCCGTAATTTGGATTCCGCCAATGGCGCCAAGGTGGCGAGTTGCAAAGTAGATTTCTTCAGTCCCTGTCATTCCAAGATCAACGACGGTTATTCCAGACTCGATTAAGCCTTTGGTCATGGCTTCTTGTAATGAAAGGGACGTTTCTCGGTTATCACGACCAATCACCACTTGAGCCAATCCATCGAATGAGGCTTCAGGTGTCGTGGATAGGGCGTATTCTCCAAATGCTTTGCCGAGCAGGTAGGTAAAGTACCCATTGATTTGGTCACCAATGATGCCGCGAATATCGTTGTTCTTAAAGCAGCTAAGGTCTAATGTTGGTTTCACTTGATTGTCGCCGCTTTATTTCGATTTGTTGTTCTGAGACGAAGAAGCTTGTTGGTTTCGAACGTCTCGCCCATAGCTGTCTTGATATCGAATGATATCGTCTTCACTTAAGTGACTACCGGTTTGTACTTCGATCATTTCGAGAGGTGAGTCTCCAGGGTTCTCAAGGCTGTGGATATGGCCTAGTGGAATGTAAGTGGATTGATCTTCTTCGATTAGATACGTTTTTTCATCGTTGGTTACTTTCGCAGTGCCAGCCACGACTACCCAATGTTCTGCTCTATGGTGATGCATTTGCAACGAAAGCCTATGGCCAGCGTTGACTGTAATGCGCTTCACTTTGTCTCGTTTGCCTAGATCGATCACGTCGTATTTACCCCAAGGCCTAAAGACCTCGCGATGATGGACATGTTCCGTTCGACCAGCCTGATTCAGTTGGCTAACAATCGACTTAACACTTTGAACTTTGTCTTTGTTCGCAACCAATATTGCATCTTTAGTTTCGACAATGATCAAATTGTCGACACCTACAGTCGCGACCAGCTTATTTTCCGCATGAATGTAGTTGTGTTGAGAATCGACGGTTAATACATCACCTTCAATGACGTTATTGTGCTCATCTTTGTCGCTTACATCCCAGATAGCAGACCACGAACCAATATCATTCCAACCAACGTCCATCGGGATCACTGCGGCGTGTGAGGTCTTCTCCATCACGGCATAATCGATAGAGTCACTTGGGCTATTTTTGAATGCTTCTGCCTCGATACGGATAAAGTCGAGGTCGGTATTTTGCTTTGAAAGAGCTAACTGACAAGCCGCTAATATTTCTGGGTGGTGTTTAGAGAGTTCTTCAAGGTAGCGGGATGCCTTAAACATGAACATGCCGCTGTTCCACAAGTATTGCTCTGAACGTATGTATTCTTCTGCAGTTGCTTTATCAGGCTTTTCAACGAAGCAATCAATGGTATAGGCGTGATGGGTTGACTGCTCTGTAATGCGTGAGTCAGCTTGAACAAGAGGGGAAAGAGGTTCTCCCTGCTTGATATAGCCATAACCCGTTTCTGGCGCGTTGGGTGTTATGCCGAATGTCACCAGTTTGCCTTGCTTCGCGTAATCAACACCACGACTGATCACTTGTTGGAATTCAGAGGTGTTAGCGATGTGATGATCAGCAGCCAGTACTAATAAGATTGGGTCTGATGCATCCTGCTCATTATTGGTTGATTTACCTAAGGCTTGTAATGCCGCTAATGCGATGGCTGGAGCCGTGTTTCGACCGACAGGCTCTAGCAGAATACCACTATGTTGGATGTTAGCCGATCGAGCTTGTTCAGCGGCAATAAAGCGGTGTTCTTCATTACAGATAATGAATGGAGCTGCGCACTTGCTATCCGTTAGATAGTCCTCAAGACCTTGCAAGCGTTGAAGCGTTTGCTGAAGCATTGATTGTTCGCCAGCAATATTGAGAAATTGCTTAGGGTAAAGTTCGCGAGACAGAGGCCAGAGGCGACTTCCGGAGCCGCCAGCTAGGATCACAGGTAAAATCATAGAGTGGTAATTAGGTGTATTTGAATACTGGCGCCATGTTACCACGCTTCACTCTGTTTATTTATCGATAACCAGTTTACTTATCAATAACGAACTTACATATCAATAACCGACTTACTTATCGATAACCCATCGACTTAACGACAAGCTATAAACGATAAGCAATATAGATGTGCTTCTTAATGACCTTCTGAGTTGGAAATGACCATACCTTGAGCTTCGCCAAAATCTTGAGGATCGATCTTGAGCGTTTGTGTTGGGAAGGCGATATCAGCATTGTGCTTATGAATAATCGCCAACACCTGCAGCAGGACATCTTGCTTAACTTCGTGGTATCTCACCCAGTTAACCGTTTTGGTGAAGGTGTAGATAAAGAAATTAAGGGTTGATGGACCAAACTTATCAAAGTTAACGATCAGCGTCTGTTTTGCATCAATGTCAGGGTGTGTTTCGAGCAAGGATCTAACTTCATCAACAATTAGAGCTAGCTTGTCTGCATCTTGATAACGAAGACCGAAGGTTTCATTGATTCTGCGGTTCAACATTCTTGATGGGTTCTCCACCACAATGTTACTGAATACCGAATTTGGCACGTATAAAGGTCGCTTATCAAAAGTGCGAATGATGGTCATGCGCCAACCAATGCGTTCGACTGTACCTTCGATTTGGCGGTCTGGTGAGCGTATCCAATCACCGACTTTAAAAGGACGGTCGAAGTAAATCATCATGCCGCCAAAGAAATTCGACAGTAGATCCTTTGCTGCCAAACCGACGATTAAGCCACCCACACCACCGAAGGTGAGTAAGCCAGATAGGCTCAGACCAAATGCCTGCATGATGGTCAGGCCGCCCATCACCATAAAGAACAAGCGAGCGACTTTAGCGATAGCTTGTACTGTGGTTTCGTCTCTGGTTTTTTGTTCTAAGACGTACGCTTCAGTGTTGGTGATCATTCGCAAGGTAAACCAAACGAAGGTACAGATAATTAATATGTGCTTAAGTGTTTTTAACCAATTAATTTCATTACCAAACTGGTCTTGAAGGATTAACCCCACAGAGACAGTTGCAGGCCAACACCAGAGTAATGTACTGACAGGTGTTTTTAGCGCCTCTAGCAGTAGGTCATCCCAGTGGAATGGGGTTTTTTGAACCAGAATTTCTAAGCGATTATGGATAATTCGCCAAGCGACCCAAGCGAGAAAACTCGCAATAGTGATGAATAGGACGCTGTTTGCCCAATCACTATGGCTCTGGTTAATGTAGGTTTGTACTTGGGTTATGAATTCATTCATTGTGTGTACTGCCGCAGAAATAGTGGGTTAGAAATTAGCAGAAATCACTTTTGTTCTCTACCTTTATAAATCAAGCGATTAGCTGACAATTGTATCTCTATATGGATATATAGTCGTTTTTTTGTATGAAGACAATTTCATTATTTGTTTTCGATGCTACATAGCTTTGTAAGTGGAGTAATAAATGAGTGACAAACAATATGCAGTTATTGGCTTGGGACGTTTTGGTCTCTCAGTCTGTAAAGAGCTACAAAGTTCAGGCTCACAGGTACTCGCCGTTGATATTGATGAAGAGCGAGTGAAAGATGCGGCGGCTTTTGTTTCTCAAGCGATTGTTGCGAACTGTACAAGCGAAGAGACAGTTAAAGAGTTAAGGCTCGATGAATACGACATGGTGATGGTGTCGATAGGCTCTGACGTTAATTCCAGTATTCTGACAACGTTGGTCGTTAAAGAGTCAGGCGCAAAAGCAGTCTGGGTGAAGGCGAATGATAAGTTCCACGGCAAGATTCTCTCTAAGATTGGTGCCGACCACATCATTATGCCCGAGCGAGACATGGGTATTCGTGTCGCGCGTAAAATGTTGGATAGACGCGTTCTTGAGTTTATCGACCTTGGCAGTGGCTTAGCGATGACGGAAATCGTTATTGGTTCTAATTTGTTGGGTAAGAAACTTGGTGACCTTAATCTGTGTAAAGAAAATGGTGTTGAGGTACTTGGCTTTAAGCGAGGCCCGAATTTAACGAAAGCACCAGAACTGGATGTGAGTTTAGAAATTGGGGATGTGGTGATCATCGCTGGGCCGAAAGAGACTTTATCTAGAAAGCTACGCAATTGGTAATTGGCAATCAGTAAGTAAGGTAACAGTATGAATTCGGTAAAACGAAGAGGTACTTTCTACACCCTTAAAAGTGATAAGAAGCCACGCAAAGGCTCTGAACCTAAGATTATCCTTACGAGCTTCTTAGGTGTTCTTATCCCCTCAGCAATCTTGCTGACGCTGCCTGTGTTCTCGGTGACAGGGCTAAGCTTTACGGATGCACTGTTTACTGCCACGTCAGCGATCAGTGTGACAGGTTTAGGTGTTGTCGATACTGGTCAGCACTTCACCTTGGCAGGAAAAATCTTACTGATGTTCTTGATGCAAGTGGGTGGGTTAGGGCAGATGACCCTGTCTGCGGTACTGCTCTATATGTTTGGTGTCCGATTAAGCCTTAAACAACAAGCATTGGCAAAAGAAGCACTTGGACAAGATCGTAAGATTAACCTTCGTAAGTTAGTGAAGAAGATCATCATCTTTGCATTGGTGGCGGAGTTTGTTGGGTTTGTGTTGCTCTGTTTCCGTTGGGTTCCAGAAATGGGATGGGCAACGGGAAGCTTTTATGCACTCTTTCACGCTATATCTGCATTCAATAACGCAGGTTTCGCGCTGTTCTCAGACAGTATGATGAGTTTTGTTGATGATCCTTTGGTGATATTTACATTAGCAGGTTTGTTTATTTTTGGTGGACTTGGTTTTACAGTCGTCGGCGACTTATCGAGTAACTGGCGTAAAGGTTTCCAACATCTGCACTTACATAGCAAGATTATGCTAACGGCGACACCGACGTTATTGTTGGTGGGCACGGTGATGTTTTGGTTGTTGGAGAGAAATAACTCAGCGACGATGGAGGGCTTGTCGACACAAGGGCAATGGCTAGCGGCATTTTTCCAGTCTGCGAGTGCTCGTACCGCTGGTTTCAATAGTGTCGATTTGTCTCAATATACGCAACCGGCATTATTGGTGATGATAGTACTGATGTTGATTGGTGCTGGTTCGACTTCCACTGGTGGTGGTATTAAGGTCTCGACTTTCGCGGTTGCGTTTGTTGCAACTTGGACATTCTTGCGTCAGAAAAAGCATGTCGTGATGTTTAAGCGCACCGTGACTTGGCAAGCGGTAACAAAGTCATTGGCCATTATTGTGGTAAGTGGAGCACTGTTAACCACCGCGATGTTTTTGTTAATGCTGACTGAAAAGGCTGCGTTTGATCGAGTTATGTTTGAGGTGATTTCTGCTTTTGCAACCGTCGGTCTAACAGCTGGACTCACTGCAAATCTCACTGAGCCGGGCAAATACATTATGATTGTGGTGATGGTAATCGGACGTATTGGTCCTTTGACTTTGGCGTACATGTTAGCTCGTCCAGAACCTTCTTTGTTGAAGTACCCAGAAGATACGGTGTTGACGGGCTAATAATGTTAACGGGTTAATAATGCTAACAGGTTAGGATTTATAGTTCTTGTTAGTGTGTTAGAAAAACAAAGCCAGCGATATGCTGGCTTTGTTGGCATAGGTGTAGCACTAGTTTCTTTGCACTTAGCCTTCGAACATTTCCATATATTCTTCGTAGCCTTCCTCAGCCAATTTATCTGCTGGGATAAAGCGCATAGCGGCTGAATTCATGCAGTAGCGTAAACCTGTTGGCTTTGGACCATCTTTAAATACATGCCCTAGGTGAGAGTCACCAAATTTACTACGAACCTCTGTTCTTGGGTAAAGCAGCTTGTAGTCAGTGGTCGTTACGACATAAGCCTCGCTGATTGGCTGTGTAAAGCTCGGCCAACCTGTACCTGACTTGTATTTGTCTTTTGAAGAGAACAAAGGCTCACCCGTTACGATATCAACGTAAATACCTTCTTGCTTGTTATCCCAGTATTTGTTGTCAAATGGGCGCTCTGTTGCGTCGTCTTGTGTGACATCGTATTGCAGTGAAGTTAGAGATGCTTTGATCTCTGCATCAGACGGCTTGGTGTATGTTTTAGCATTAGCTGTCGCATTTTTGCCATCGATGATTTGGCGGATCGTTTTCGGATTTTCTTTTCTATCATCACCGAAGATTTTATCTAGGTACTGATCACGACCAGAAGCGTAGCGGTAGTAGTTATAACGAACTTTGCTCTTCTTGTAATAATCTTGATGGTATTCTTCTGCTGGCCAGAATTTTTCAAACTTAATCAGCTCTGTTTTTAGTGGCTCACCAAAGATCTGAGCTTTGTCTATTTCCATCATGAAATTCTGAGCAACGTCTTTTTGCTCTTGGTTATGATAGAAAATAGCAGGTCGATATTGAGGACCTCTATCTACGAATGAGCCTTTATCATCGGTAGGATCGATGTGTCTGAAGAATTGGTCAAGTACCTGCTCATAGCTAACGACATCTGGATTGTAAGTCACGTTGATCACTTCGATGTGTCCAGACTTACCCGAGGAAACTTGTTTGTAGGTTGGATTTTCTAATTCACCACCGGAATAACCAGAGATAACGTCGGTGACGCCGGTCAGTTTTTCTAGGTCGGATTCTGTACACCAAAAACAACCACCAGCCAGTGTCGCGATTTCACTTTTACCTGAATCCATCGCTTTATCCATTGTATTGGCAGTGCCAGTCTGGCTTACAAATAGCGAAGTCAGTGGTAGTGCAACCACGAGTGATACCAATATTTTAGATAATTTATTCATAGATACCTCATCTTGACGTTTTTCTCATTCGATTTTGAATGTACGAATAGAGACAGGGTTTAGATGGAAAAAATTACACTATTCATGAAAAAAATATCTCAAACAGAAAATCTTGCTCATAAATGCTGCCAGTAGTAGGGTGTCCATTATTGATATAATAGATAATGATGGCGGTTTCCGTACATCTAAGGAACAACATGCAAGCAGAAGTTAAATGGGTCGAAGGCTTTAAATTCCTAGGTCAATCTCAATCAGGTCACTCTGTCGTTATGGATGGCAGTGGCGGTGCTACCGCGCCAAGCCCTATGGAAATGGTGCTAATGGCTGCTGGCGGTTGTAGCTCTGTTGATGTGGTTGATGGCTTGAAATCTGCAGGCCAAAACATCACGGGCTGTAATGCAAAGCTTGAAACCACACGTCGTGAAACGGCGCCAAAAATCTTTACTGTGATTAACATTCACTTCGAAGTGTCGGGTGAAAATCTTGATCCCGAGCTTGTAGCTAAGGTCTGTGCGGATTCATTAGAAAAGTACTGTTCAGTATGCTTAATGCTGGGTGCTGGTGTAGAGATGACCCACAGCTGGGAAATAGTCTAGTCTCTGATTGTACAGTTTGGCGGTAGACTGATTTTTACGGCTTCTACTTATAGCTGACGGCATATGGGGAGAGCCTGATAAAGAAAAGGGCGGAGCACTTGAAAGTGCTCCGCCCTTATTATTTTAATTAAGGTAGAGTGCTATTATTCAGCAGTTTCTACGATAACTTCTTCCATTTGCGCTTTTTCTTGGTATTCGAAGCTTGGGATCGTTGCGTCAACACGACGGTTTTGCGCACGACCTTCAGCTGTAGCGTTTGATGCTACAGGGTTTTCTTCCCCTTCACCTGAAGCTGTAATGCGGTCCGCTTCAATGCCTTGCTCTTCAATGTATGCGGCTACAGCAGCAGCACGCTTCTTAGAGATCATCATGTTGTACTCTGCTGCACCTGTTGAATCAGTGTGACCAACAACATTAACTGATGATTGAGGGTGAGCTTGCAGTACTTCAACTAATGGCATTAATGCAGTTTTGCCTTCTGAAGATAATTCAGTGCTGTTTGTCTCAAACATACCTTGAGAGAAGCTTTCAGTTTTAGCTTTAGTAACCACAACTTCTTCTTCAACAACAACGACTTCTGGTTCGGCAATTGGCTCTGCAGGAGCCTGTGTTACAACGGCTGCAGAAGCGGCTGCTGCTGAAGCCGTTGTGTTACCTGTACCAAAGTTGTAGCTAAGGCCAACGGTAACAAAGTTAGAGTTTAAGTCTTGAACATAGTTGTCATCGAAATCATCGAAGTATTGGTATTCAACACGAACAGCCCAATCTGAGGAAAGCTGCTTCTCTAGACCGATACCGGCTGAAAGAACAACGTCTGTTTCACCGCCGTGCGAGATGTAAGCTGGGCCAGCTTTGAAGAATACATCGAACTCCTGTTGTACTGGTAGGCGGTACATTGGAGTTAGCGAGATAGCGATTAGAGGGTCGCTAAAGTTACTCGTAACACCATTTTTGGAAAAGCTCGTTTTGTAGTCACCTAAGAAATCAGAACTTAACTCAACACCTAGTCTGTCTGTGAAGTTATAGCCAGAGTATATCCCTGCACCAATTGCATCATCATCACACTTTTCACCGCTTACGCATGCGCTATCCAGCCAACCCATGCCCACTTTTGCACCAACATAAGTGGTTGCAGCAATAGAAGGAGCTGCCGCTAAGCCGGAAGCTGCGACGACAGCACACATGATTTTAGAAAGTTTTTTCATAATCTTATCCTTGGATTAATTTTTATTGTTATCTGAACTGACCTGTAAAGCGATAACTTACTGGCTAAGACACTGCGACCGTAAGTAAATCAAGGCGTTGATTCAGGTAGAACTTTTAAGGAACTACTAATGTATTGTTAGTCTGATTGCGTATGATAGTCAATCGGATTGTTGGTATTCATAGTTTTCAAGGCGCTATTTATAGCTTTTTTGTTGATCAATTGTTGTCTTAAATGTTGGAAACGATGAAACCTCGTATCATTTTAAGGCGATATGAGGTTTCATCTTTTTGTGTGAACGGATTATTTGGCTACATAGCCTGAGTTGTAAGGTGGAGCGGAGGCTTAGCTGTTACGGACGCTCACCGGCTAACAAACGCTTTTCGATATCTGCAATCACTCTAGGTAAGTCGGCGATGGTATCGATCAGGTAGTGCGGGTTTGATTTGTTTAGCTTAATGCTTGCTTTTTCTCGCGCAGCTGCAAGTGTCGCTTCGTCGGCATCCACATATTCTTGGTAGGTTAAGCCTGCTTCGTTGCCTGATAGTACAAGGCCTACTGTCCACATGCCTGCGTTGTGACCTTCATCGATACCCGGTGCAGCGTCATCCACTTTCACACACGCAGCGACGTTCGTCACACCTAGGTCAATGACGTTTTTAAGTGCCATGAATGGAGCAGGGCGACCGCCTTGCGGTAAGTCGTCAGTTGCAACTACGTTGTCAGGAAGATAACCGTAATCTGCTGCAGCTGGAATTAGTACGTCCATCACCTCTCGTGGGTAACCAGAACAAGAGCCGATTTTTACGTTCTTTTCTTTTAAGTTATTCACGACTTCAATCGCGTTTAAAATTGGTGCTGCGTGGTCTGCTACTTTTGCTTTCTGAAGAGGCATGAATGCCGCGTAGATCGCATCAATGTCTTCACTGGTCATCGAGCGTCCGAATTGAGCATTCCAACGAGCGTCGACAGCTGGAATTCGACCAACCGCTTGGATGTGGTCCCATTTGCCGATACCCATAGGTTCACGCGCTTCTGCTAAGTCGATATCAAAGTCGAAACCTTGTCTGAATGCTTCAACGAAAATGCTGGTTGGAGCAAATGATCCAAAATCAACGATAGTGCCTGCCCAGTCAAAGATAACCGCTTGGATAGGTGATGTCGTGTTCATAATAAGGTCCTATTTCTGTTCTCTCCCAACTCAGGTTGTTCTGGGAGATGAATGATTGTTTTAGGTTATTGGTTGCTTGAAATTATTGCTTCAAGGCATGCTTTAAAAGGTGGTTTAAAGGTATTCAAAGTCTTTGCAGACTTTTGCTATCGCTTTTTCGAATACAGACAGAGCGACTTCTAGTTCGCTGCGGCTGATGATCAATGGTGGGCTCAACTGAATCACATTACCTTGTGATACCTTGAAACTCAGGCCATCGTTTAGACATTGGTAAAGTACTGCTTCCGCTTCATCGAAAGCTCGGATTTTGGTGATATGATCGGTGACCAATTCCACCCCCCAGAGCAGGCCGATGCCGCGAACGTCACCAATGACTGGGTACTTCTCTTTCATTTGAAGCAACTGTTCACGCACGAATGCGCTGTCCGCTTGTACTTTTTCAAGTAGGTTTTCTTGCTCAATCACTTCCATGGTCGCGAGTGCTGCCGCACAACCAATTGGGCTTTTCTCATGGGTGTAGTGACCAAGAGATACTTGCGCTGCCGTGTTGTATTTGTCTTTAGTGATCATGGCTGCGATTGGTACTAAGCCGCCGCCAAAACCTTTACCGATACATAGGATGTCAGGTTCGATATCAAACGCTTGGTGAGTGAACCATTCGCCACTGCGACCCATACCGTTTGGAATGTCGTCGATGATCAACATGACGTTGTGTTTGTCACAGATCTCACGGATGCGCTTCCAATAAGCCTTACTTGGCACTTGAACGTCTGTGTTACGAACCGCTTCTGCAATGAAGGCGCCAATACCGCCTTCTTTTTCAATCACATATTCTAGGTAATCGGCATAGTGCACATCACATGCAGTCTCGTTTGAATCGCTAGCGTTATTCCCACTTAATGGAAAACTATCGCGAAGCGGGAAAGCACCGCGATAAGAGACGGCTGGTGGAATGCGTTCTACGCCAGCCATTAATGGCCCCATGCCTTCGCGGAAACAAGCTTCGCCACCCACTGAAATTGCATCGAGTGACGCACCATGGAATGAGTCCCACAATGACACTACTTTGAAATTGTTGGTGACATGTCGAGTAAGTTTTAGCGCCATGCCGATAACGGATGTGCCCCCGGGAGCAAACAACACGCGATTCAAATCACCACCGCAGATCTGTGTGAGTTTTTCAGCACACTGAACGGCAGTCTCATTGGTAAAGCGACGCGGTGAAAACGGCAATGACGCCATTTGCTGAGTCACTTTATTAATAATATGTGGGTGGCCATAACCTAATTGGTGAACATTATTGCCGTGAAAGTCCATGTACTTCTTGCCCGTCGCATCTTGAATGTAGATGCCTTCTGCAGCTTCAAGCGTGTCTAGGCAAGGTGTTGACATGGCTTGATGAAGAAACACGTCAGAGTCACGCTTTAACATTGCTTGAGTCGCATCATCGTTTAGCGATTCGTTCCATTTTTCGCGTGCTGGCGTGGTGTTCACATCGCCTTCGCTTCGAAAGTGTGTGGCCTTTAGAATCGGCTCTTGATTGGTCATCGTCATTATTTGATGTCCCAGTACATAGCGTTTTCTACAGCGCCAATGAGAGCTTCAATGTCTGACGGATACACTTCACCGATGTTACCGATTCGAAAGCAGTCTGCGTTTGAAACCTTGCCCGGGTAAATCACAAAACCTTGTTCTTTCAAACGATCATAGAATTCCTTGAATTGGTAATCGCTATGAGTTGGAGAATAGAAAGAGGTAATGATAGGTGAGTGAAGGTCATCATTAAGCAGTGGTTCAAAGCCAAGAGAACGCATACCTGCAACCAATGTGGTTTGGTTGGTTTGGTAGCGACTATGACGAGCTTCGATGCCGCCTTCTTGTTCCAATTCAAGTAGAGCTTGGTAGAAAGCGCGCACTGTATGAGTCGGAGAGGTGAAGCGCCATTTCCCATGGTTGCTTTCCATACAGTGCCATTGGTCAAACAAATCAAGGCTTAATGAGCGAGCTTGGCCTTTACACTTCTCGAGATCTGATTGCTTAGCAATAACAAAGCCGAACCCCGGTACCCCTTGAATGCACTTGTTTGCAGAGCTGATCATGTAGTCGATGCCTAAGTCAGCAATATCCATAGGGATGCCACCAAAGCTCGACATAGCATCAAGAATGACGGTTTTGTTGTGCTGTTTTGCCAATTTGGCAATCTCTTCAATTGGATTCAGCATGCCAGTGGTGGTTTCACAGTGGACAATCGCCACGTGAGTAATGTCTGAATCCATGGCCAATGCCGTTTCCATTTCGTTCAAGTCAGGTTGTGATGTTTCACCTGGGGAAACGACATGGCATGGAATGTTTAAGTATTCTGCGATTTGAGCAATCCGAGCCCCATACGCACCGTTGTCAACAACAAGAAGCTTACCGCTTTTAGAAATAACGCTACCGATTGTTGCTTCAACTGAAGCGGTGCCGCTACCTTGCATTAGTACGCTCGTGTAACCCGTTTGCTTAGTCGCAAAAGTCACTAGCTTGCTACGAATCACTTCAACAACGTCTTTGTTGTATTCATCATCCCACGTACACCAATCTTTTAGCATCGCTTGGCGAACGGTTTCAGAAGTAGATAGAGGACCCGGTGTCAGTAGTAGGTATTCGTTTCTCATGTTCAATTCTCGTGATTTATATTTTGGACTATACCAATATTTGCAATTACTTTAACAACCAATTTAAACGGTCGTAAATAGCCAAAACGTTATTTCACAAAAGCTTCATATTCAAATTTGTCACTGATGTTGAGAAATTTTCCGATCTTGAAACTGCCATTTTTTGTTCATTTAATCGTCATAAAAGTCGATTAGGTTAATACTCGCTATCTGGTACATACCAAATAAAAGTGTGTGCTCACAACCTAAATGAATTTATGGATATAGAAGCCTCTAGATGGAGCTTCTAGCCTTAACAACTTTAACCTTGGCAATTCCTAACCTTGGCATCGGGCCTGACTGGAGAAAATGATGAAAAACCGTTTTATGAAAGGATCACTCGCAGCATTAGTTACTCTATTAGCGGGTAATGCTTATGCAGCACAGGAAGTGACGGTTTACACCGCTTTTGAAACTGACATTTTAGCGAAATACAAAAACGCATTTGAAAGTGAAAACCCAGACATCAACATCAAATGGGTTCGTGACTCAACTGGGATCATGACGGCAAAATTATTGGCCGAGAAAAACAACCCTCGTGCAGAAGTAGTATGGGGTCTTGCGGGCTCTTCTATGGCTTTGCTTAAAGAAGAGGGCATTCTCAAGCCTTACACACCTCAAGGTGTAGAAGCACTGCGTTCAAACCTCAACGACCCGCAATCTACTCAAGCTTGGTACGGCAATGATGCATTCTTTAATGCAGTTTGCTTTAACGAAGTGGTGGCTAAGCAATTGAACCTACCGGCGCCTAAGTCTTGGGATGACCTAACGAAACCTATCTATAAAGGTCACATTGCTATGCCAAACCCAGCATCTTCTGGTACGGGCTACATGCAGGTTTCGGCTTGGTTACAAAACATGGGTGAAGACCAAGGTTGGAACTACATGCAGAAGCTAGACCAAAACATTGCTCACTACACGCACTCTGGTTCTAAGCCATGTGTTCAAGCGGGCATGGGTGAAGTCGCTATCGGTATTTCTATGGCGAGCCGTGGCGCTAAGCTGAAAACTCAAGGCGCTCCACTTTCAGTTATTACGCCTGAAGGCATCGGCTGGGAATCTGAAGCGGTAGGCCTTGTTAAGCCTTCTGATGCAGCACAACGTGTTATCGATTGGTCTATTTCTAAAGCGGCAAACGAGCTTTACATCGAAATGTACCCAGTTGTTGGCCACCAAGATGTAACAGGTAAAGCAGAGAACTTCCCGAACGTAGAGAAGAATATGGCAAAAATGGACTTCGCTCGTATGGGTAGCGAACGTGCAGATGTTCTGAAAACATGGTCTGAGAAGTTCGACGCTAAATCAGAGCCAAAATCTTAACTTGTTGGCTTACCCAGTTAATTAACTATTTGGTTCATTAGAAGTTGGGAATCAGTAAAGGAAGGCTTCGGTCTTCCTTTTTTAGTTTTACACCTTTAGGTTTTAAGTAAGGTACAACAAATGACAAAGCACTACTCATATTGGTTCAAGCAAGCGTTAGAACAAGAATTTGGCAACATCAATGCGGGGCTAGATTCGGCTAAGCCGCTTCAAAAAGACGTTAACTGTGATATCGCCATTGTCGGCGGTGGTTACACTGGTTTATGGACGGCGATTTTAATCAAACAACAACAGCCTCAAAAGCACGTTGTGGTGATTGAAAAAGGTTTGTGTGGCAGCGGTGCTTCTGGCGCGAACGGAGGGTGTATGCTGACGTGGTCGACAAAGTATCCAACGCTGAAAAAGCTCTACGGAAGAGAGCAGGCGAAATGGCTGGTTAAGGAATCTGAAAAGGTCATTTACGAGATCGAAACTTTCTGTAACGAACACGACATCGACGCGCATCTGTATCGAAGTGGCACTTATTACACGGCGACCAATCAAGCTCAGAAGGGTGGAATGGAGCCAGTCGTTAATGAACTGGTTAAGCAAGGCATTAATAGCTGGAAGAAGTGCGATAATTCTTTGGCTGATAAAGCGGGATCTGATCGCCACATTGAAGGTTACTACTCAGAAGCTGCTGGTAGCGTTCAGCCAGCGTTATTGGCGAGAGGCTTACGCCGCGTTGCGATCGAATTGGGTGTCGAAATTTACGAAAATACAGAAATGACTTCTCTTGATTACGGCTCACCAGCTCGTGTCCAAACTAAGGGGGGGACGATAACTTCCGATAAAGTGATCTTGGCACTCAATGCGTGGATGCTCGATCACTTTAAAGAGTTCAAACGCAGCATAGTGGTTGTCTCTTCAGATATGGTAGTGACCAAGCCTATTCCTGAAAAGCTCAAGCAATTTGGTCCCGAAAAAGGAGCGGCGGTAGTGGACTCACGTATCTTTGTTCATTACTACCGTGACACTGAGGATGGACGACTCATGTTAGGCAAAGGCGGCAATAAATTCTCGTTTGCGAATCAGGTTGAAAGCATGTTTAACCAAACGACTAACTACCTACCGATTCTCAATCAATCTTTCCAGAAATTGTTCCCTAAACTGGAGCAGAATGAATTCGATTACAACTGGTCGGGCGGTTCTGACCGATCCGTCACAGGATTGCCATTTTTCGGTAATCTAAAAGGCCAAAACAACATCTATTATGGGCTCGGTTACTCAGGTAATGGTGTGGCTCAAACTCGCATGGGAGGCAAAATTTTGTCTTCAATGGTGTTAGGAGGTGATAACGAATGGACACGTAGTGGCTTAACTAGCGGTCCACGAGGCTATTTCCCGCCAGAGCCATTTCGTTGGGTAGGTGCGATGATGGTGCGTGATGCGGTGCGAAGAAAAGAGAACGCAGAAGATTCTGGTAACACGCCATTGTGGCTAGATAGACAGTTATCCAAACTCGCAGGTGCGGCGGGCAAAGCCGACAAGGTTGAATCATAGATTAATCTAGCGTTTAAATTAGAAGTTTACATTTAGGCTCTCAGTGACTTTTTGGTTCGTCATTGAGGGCTTTCAACGTTGAACTAACTTTTAAAGCTGAACAAATAGCAATCTTTAATGCTTATTATATCTGCAATATAACTGTCATTTAGCTACTATAAATTTGTCACTCAACTGCAATATTCCCAGTTTAAATTTGGTATATACCATATAGAGAGTGCTGTAGTATGAGCAACCAAACTTATTTGAATATTGAAAACGTTGTAAAGCAATTTGGCCAATTTACAGCGTTAAAAGACATATCCCTATCGATCGAAAAAGGTGAGTTCGTCTGTTTCCTTGGCCCGTCTGGCTGCGGTAAAACGACACTACTACGTGCGATTGCAGGGCTGGATTTACCGACCTCAGGCTCAATTGAGCAGAATGGAGCGGATACGACGTTCCTACCTCCTGAGAAGCGCGATTTTGGTATCGTATTCCAATCTTATGCTCTATTTCCCAACCTGACTGTGGAAGAGAACATCGCAATTGGTTTGAAGAATCAAGGGATGTCGACCAAAGAAGCTCTGGAAGCGGTAGAATCTTGGTTAGAAACCATTGGTTTACCAACATCTGGCCAGAAATACCCGAATCAACTGTCTGGTGGACAACAGCAACGCGTGGCTCTCGCTCGTGCATTGGCCTTGTCTCCAGGTTTGCTACTCCTCGATGAACCGCTGTCTGCGTTGGATGCGAAGGTAAGAACACATCTGCGTGACGAGATCTGCCAACTGCAACGCAAGTTGGGTATCACCACTATCATGGTGACGCACGACCAAGATGAAGCCTTAACGATGGCAGACCGAATTGTGGTGATGAACCATGGTGTCATTGAGCAAGTAGGTGCCCCACAAGAGATCTACCAAAAACCCGTCAGTCGTTTTGTGGCTAAGTTTGTTGGCAGCATGAACTTCATTCAAGCTTCTGTCGCAGCGCAAGGCAAGATACGTATTGCTGAGTCAATGTTACCGTTGCCGGGTTTAGATAACCTCACTCCAAAACTTGGTGATGTTTTCGATATTGCCGTTCGTCCAGAGCAAATTCAGTTTGTGGATCGTTTTAGTGAGTCATTACCCGTGAGAATCGTATCAAGCGAGTTCCTCGGGGCGTTTTATCGTGTTGAGTGTCAATTGCAACATGACTCAACGGCGAAAGAGATCATCGTTGATGTATCAGTCAAAGAGTTCAACCGATTGAAGCTGCGTCGCAGTGATATTCGTTACGTGGCGTTTGATCAAGATGGCCTTAGAGCTTACCCATTGAAAAGCCTGCAAGTGATGAAAGACGAGGCGGCGTAAATAATCATGGAATCGACTCAAATGATGCAATCTAAGCTGCTAATTCAACGACGAGTACAACCTTTTCTGGCTCGATTAAGTAAAGACAACGTAATCCTATTTGGGTTGTTGGCCTTTTTGTCTGTGGTCATGACGCTGTTTATTCTGATGCCACTGTGGGCAATGTTGAAAAAAAGCGTTCAGAATGCAGACGGAGAATTTGTAGGATTACAGAATTTCGCAACGTATTTTGCTTCTCAAAGCCTGTGGCAGTCGGTAGGCAATACGTTCACGCTTGGGTTGTTAGTGAACGTTGTCGTGGGAGTATTAGCGTTTGGGTATGCCTATGCTTTGACTCGTTCATGCATGCCTTTCAAGGGGCTTTTTCAGGTGTTGGGTTCAGCGCCGATTCTAGCTCCGTCGTTGCTTCCTGCGATCAGTTTGATCTTCTTATTTGGTAACCAAGGTATCGCCAAAGAAGTGTTAGGGGGGAATTCGGTATACGGTTTGATTGGTATATCACTCGGCTTAATATTCTGGACTTTTCCACACGCCTTGATGATTCTGACCACCTCGTTAAGAACCTCTGATGCTCGTCTGTATGAGGCGGCACGTGCACTCAATACTTCATCTTTAAAAACCTTTTTCATGGTGACGCTACCTGCGGCAAAGTATGGTTTGATCAGCACGCTGATCGTTGTATTTACGCTGGTGGTTTGTGACTTTGGTGTGCCAAAGGTGATTGGTGGCAGTTATAACGTTCTATCGACTGACATCTTTAAACAAGTGGTAGGGCAACAGAATTTCTCTATGGGTGCAGTGACCAGTATTTTGTTGCTGTTGCCTGCGTTGCTTGCGTTTACAGTGGATCGCTGGGTTCAAAAGAAACAGAAGAGCTTGTTTGATACTCGATCCGTCGCGTACCAACCTGAACCAAACACTCTACGTGATGGCGTGTGTTTGCTCTATTGCACCATCATCTCTGCTGCTGTTGTTATCGTGCTAGGCATGGCGATATACGGTTCTATGGTCACGTTCTGGCCTTGGAACAAAGCACTCACCTTGAATAACTATAATTTCTCAGAAATGAGTACCTACGGTTGGACGCCGTTCTTCAACTCTCTAACGCTCGGTGCTTGGACTGCTATTATCGGTACAGTGTTGATTTTCTTGGGTGCATATTGCATTGAGAAAGGAAGAGCATTTGGTCCAGTTCGTCAAGCGATGCAAATGCTCAGCGTTGTGCCGATGGCGGTTCCGGGTATGGTGTTGGGTTTGGGGTACATCTTCTACTTTAATGACTTGAGCAACCCACTTAACTTTTTGTATGGCACGATGGCGTTCTTGGTGATCAACACCGTGGTTCACTACTACACGGTAGGGCACATGACGGCATTAACCGCATTAAAACAGCTGCCTGAAGAGATAGAAGCAACGGCGGCTTCAGTTAACCTACCGCAATACAAGCTGTTCTTTAAGGTAACGGTGCCGGTTTGTTTGCCTGCGATTTTAGATATTGCGACATACTTGTTTATTAATGCACTTACCACGACATCTGCGGTAGTATTCTTGTATTCTACCGATACGATACCTGCGTCAGTTTCAGTACTGAATATGGACGATGCGGGACAAACCGGTGCAGCAGCAGCCATGGCCGTCATGATCATGATATCGGCGGCAAGTGCGAAGTTGATTCATATGCTAATCAACAAGTTATTTGAGAAGCGCACCCAAGCTTGGCGCAAACGCTAGCGAACCATTTTATATTGCAGTTGGCCAAGGAATGGCTGACGACAAGAACAAGAATAAAAGGAAATGAAGTGCAGTACGTAAAAATCAAAGACGTCATCGTAGAGCAGATAGAGTCGGGCATGTTAACGCCACGACAGAAGCTGCCTGCGGAGCGCAAACTGGCTGAATCGTTTGATACAACACGAGTAACGTTGCGTGAAGCGCTGTCTTCACTTGAAGCTGAAGGGCGTATTTATCGAGAAGACCGCCGTGGTTGGTTTATCTCTCCAGCGCCACTGCGCTACGACCCAACTCAAACGCTGAACTTCACTAATATGGCTTTGTCGCAGAATCGTAAGCCGAAAACAGAATTAGTGGCAGCGAAAGGCATGTTAGCAACCAAGGAAGCAACTAAGCTTCTTGAGCTGCAACCTTTTTCGGATGTTTATCGAGTAGACAGAGTTCGTTATCTTGAAGACAGACCCGTTGTGTATGTGACCAACTACATTCGACCTGAGCTGTTCCCTAATTTGCTTGATTATGACTTGTCGAAATCGTTGACGGACATCTACCGCGAGCACTTTGGTGTGGTGTATCAGAAGATACGTTATCGTGTGAGCACAACATCATTGCTGGGCGAAACAGCGCAAGCACTGCGTGCGACTTCGGGTTCTCCGGCTATGGTGGTTGAGCGTGTTAATTACAATCAAGACGGTGATTTGATTGATTGCGATATTGAATATTGGCGTCATGACGCGATCAGCATTGAGTCGATCGCACAGCTAGAGCGCTAGTCATACGTTATAACGTTGGCATACCTGCAATTATGCAGGATTGCCCAATTGAAACGCTCAAAGGTCTCTTATTCGGAGGCCTTTTTTATCACCTGTTGTCAGCCGTTGTGCTAATTCATCAATAATTTAGGAATGAAATGGAATTCTCTGCCATTGTAATCGTGATTATTTCGGCTTTGCTTCATGCGGGTTGGAACGTTCTAGGTAAATCTAATCAAGGATCGGGTTCGTCTTTCTTCCTAGCCTCTGGCTTTGCCGCCGCAGCGATATTGACACCTTACTTGCTCTGGTATGTTCACAGTGTAGGGCTATCAAATATCTCACTTCCATTTTGGCAACTGGTTTTCTTGAGTGGGATCTGTCAAATCATCTATTTGATTGGGTTAGGTGCGGCCTATAAACAAGCTGATATCGGTGTTATTTACCCAATGGCACGAGCACTGCCTGTGTTGATGGTGGGTTTAGGGACTGTGTTGATCGGCTATGAATTGTCAGCGAATCAATGGATTGGGTTCACTTTAATAACCTTGGGTTGTTTGTTTGTACCACTTAAGCAGTTTTCAGATCTTAGGTTAAAAGCGTATCTCAACCTTGGCGTGCTGTGGGCGTTAATCGCCGCTATTGGTACCACGGGCTATTCGATCATTGATAAAGAGGCGCTTCTATTATTAGAGCCTCTAAGCACACAAATCGTTACTAACAAACACACTGCGATTTTCTACCTAGGCATTCAGTTTTGGGCGATTGTGATTCCGCTGAGTGTTTGGTTATTCGTAACCAACCAAAGAATCGAGTTTACTAATGCGTGGATACTACGAAAGAAAGCCACTGTGGCCGGCATCATGATGGCTTCGACTTATGGTTTGGTGTTGTTTGCGATGACTATGACTGAGAACGTCAGCTTGGTTGTCGCTCTTAGGCAAGTAAGTATCATCTTCGGCGTAGTGATGGGGATCTACTTTTTAAAGGAAAAGTGGCACGTTACACGTGGTGTAGGCGTCGTTTTTATCATTGCAGGTTTAGTTATCTCACTGACTTAAAAAGAAATTAAATCCTACCTCCAACCTATAATGTGACTTTTCAGTCGCATTTTTCTTATTGATAGCAAACGTTTTACTAATGTTAAAGATGTGATCCTTCTCATAGACAAGGCTGCAAAGTTACCGGTAACATCCACCTCAACGTTACCGGTAACATATAATTACAAACCGGACTCTGTGAAACTCATAAGGATACCCAAATGAAAGCTCTGACTAAAACGCTGATTGCTGCCTCCCTCACTGGTCTATTTGCTACTTCAGCAATGGCTGCAGACTTTAAACTTAAAATTCAATCTTCAGATCCTTCTGGCGACTTGAACTTCAAAGTTCAGCAGAAGTGGGCTGAGCGCGTAGAGACGATGTCTAACGGACGTATTGATATCGATCTTCTGCCTGTAGGCGCTGTGGTTAAGCACACAGAAACGCTAGGCGCGATCAAAATGGGCATCCTAGATGGTCACATCACAGCAACAGGTTACTTCTCTGGTAAAGATCCAGCATTTGGTCTTATCGGTAACATGGTTGGCGCATGGTCAGACACAACACAACTGCTTCAGTACATGAACTACGGTGGTGGTAATGAGCTAATGACCGAACTGTACAAGCCTTACGGCGTTCAGTTTGTTGGTGCTTCTACGACGGGTGTTGAATCTTTCATTTCTAAAAAGCCAATCGATGGTGTTGCGGATCTTAAAGGTCTTAAACTGCGTGCGCCTGAGGGCCTAGTTCAACAAGTATTTGCAGCGGCGGGTGCAACTCCAGTAAACCTGCCGGGTTCTGAAGTATTTACTGGCCTAAGCAAAGGCGTAATTGATGCCGCGGACTACACGGTATTCTCTACCAACCAAAAAGCGGGCATGAACGATATCGCTACTCACCCAGTTCAACCGGGTTTCCACTCATTGCCGCTTATCGATATCTCTATTTCTCAGAAGAAATGGGACAAGATGCCAGCTGATCTACAAACAATGCTGCAAACATCAGTGCGTGACTTCTCTTACGACATGACGACTCAGCTGAAAATGGCTGACCAAGCTGCGCTTAAAGAAGCTCAAGCGAACCCTGAAATTACTATCCACGACTGGTCTCAAGAAGAGCGTAAGAAGTTCCGTGAAATCGCGAAAGGCCAATGGAAAGTATTTGCAGAGCGTTCTGATAACGCAGGAAAAGTTTACACTTCAGTAACAGTGTTCCTAGAAGAAAACGGCTTACTGTAATTTAAACTTAGCTAACTGACGGGGGAGGGCATTGCTCTCCCGTATTCTCCCAGGAAATTTGGCTCATGACCGATAAAATCCCCCACGCCCCAGCTGAAAACGACGAGCAACCAAGAAATGCGCTTGATCGTTTTGTTATAAAGTTCAGTAATCTCGTTAGCTGGTTGTTTATTTTTACTGTATTGATTTCATTTTATGAAGTTGTGATGCGTTACGCATTCGATGCCCCGACCACATGGGTACATGAAACAGCTTCTTTCATCGGTGGTTCTTTATTCATTATTGGTGGTATCTACGCGTTTGCTGCGAATAAGCATGTACGTGTGGTTCTTATCTACGATTCAGTGTCTAACCAAGCACGCAAATATCTTAATCTTGTTCACCACATTGTTGGTTTGGCCTTTGCTGGCATGCTGGCTTACGCGGCTTACTTCACTGCGGAAGAAGCGTGGTTTGCACCATGGGGTGAATTCCGCCTTGAAACATCAGGTTCAGTGTTAAACGCGCCTTATCCTGCGTTGCTGAAAGGCCTGATTTTTGTCGTTTTGTGTGTTCTTGTTGTCCAGTTTGTATTGCACCTAATCCAAGAGTTGATGGGTCTAAGGAAGAATGACGATGTTTGATTTATCTTCTATTGGTATCGCATGGGGCAGTTTGCTCATGCTGGTTATGATGATTGGTTTGCTACTGACCGGTATGCAGCTAGCGTTCGTAACAGGCTTTGTCGCGATTTTCTTCACTCTGTGTTGGTTTGGTCCTGATGCCTTACCTTTGATCGCAAGCCGTACCTACAGCTTTGCTTCTGGTTATGTTTTCCTTGCCGTTCCCATGTTCGTATTGATGGCCGCTTTACTAGACCGTTCGGGTATCGCGCGTGATCTGTTTGATGCAATGAAATCTGTCGGCCGTAAGGTTCGTGGCGGTGTTGCGGTACAAACCTTATTGGTAGCTGTGTTACTGGCTTCGATGTCAGGTGTTATCGGTGGTGAAACGGTACTACTGGGTATTCTTGCTCTGCCTCAAATGCTTCGTTTAGGTTACGACCGTAAGCTTGCTATCGGTACAACCTGTGCGGGTGGCGCACTTGGTACCATGCTTCCGCCAAGTATCGTACTGATCATCTACGGTATGACAGCCAGCGTATCGATCGGCGACTTGTTCAAAGCTTCTTTCCTACCTGCGTTTATTCTTGCGGGCTGTTACATCGGCTACGTATTGATTCGCTGTAAGCTCAACCCTTCTCTTGCGCCAATTCCAAGTGATGACGAGACAGAAGAAGACATCGCCAATCAGCCAAGCTACTTCAAAGCTCTGTTCTTCCCATTGCTTTCTGTCGCAACGGTTTTGGGCAGTATCTACACAGGTATCGCATCAGTAACAGAAGCGTCTGCTTTGGGTGTAGTTGGCATCATGATCAGTGCACTAATCCGTGGTGAGCTGAACTACAACATGCTGAAAGAGAGTGCCATCGCAACCATGCGTACTTGCGGCATGATCATGTGGATTGGTATCGGTGCAAGCGCATTGGTTGGTATCTACAACCTGATGGGCGGCATTGATTTTGTTGAAGAAACCATCCTTGCGCTCAGTGGCGGTAACGCGACAGTAACGCTATTAATCATGATGGCTATTTTGTTGGTACTAGGCATGTTCCTTGACTGGGTAGGTGTAGCACTTCTAACAATGCCAATCTTCGTTCCAATCATCACTGGCCTTGGTTTTGACCCAGTATGGTTCGGCGTTGTGTTCTGCCTAAACATGCAGGTGTCGTTCTTGTCACCGCCGTTTGGTCCTGCGGCATTCTACTTGAAATCAGTAGCACCAAAAGACATCAGCTTAGGTGAGATTTTCTCTTCATTACTGCCGTTTATTGCACTTCAAGTATTGGTTCTGGCATTGGTTATTATCTTCCCTCAGCTCGCGCTTTGGTGGCAATAACAGCAAAGGTTCCTGAGTGAGTATAACGTTCAGGAACCTATCAACAGCAACACAAGTTTAACTATTAGATTCGATTGTCAGCCCCTGTTTTGGTGGGGCTTAGGGAAGGCTTGCCTTATGAAAAGCAAAAAAATACTAGTGATGGGCGTATCTGGATGCGGAAAAAGCCTGATTGGTAGCCGTATCGCGCAGGCTTTAGAATTTCAATTCTTTGATGGCGATGACTTCCATCCACAAAGCAATGTAGAAAAAATGCGTCAAGGTATTCCGCTGACTGACGAAGATCGTCAAGGATGGCTAGAAACACTGAATAAGCAATATATCGAACAACCAAGTGCTGTGATCGCATGCTCTGCATTGAAACCTCAATACCGCGAGATTCTGCGCGAGAACAATGAAGACTTAGTGATTATATACCTTCAGGGCAGTTTCGATACGATTTGGAATCGCCATAAAGCTCGTGAAAACCATTACTTTAATGGTCAAGAAATGTTGAAAAGCCAATTCGCAACCTTGGTTGAACCTGAGCTAGATGAAGCGCTATTTGTCGATATATCGCAAGATGTTGAGCAAGTCGTAGAAAGTGCACTCAAACAAATTAAGCAGATAGGTTAAACCATGACTCAGATAAAAAATGACATCGCGATGATTGGTTTAGGCGTGATGGGCATAAGCCTTGCGCTCAACCTACTGGATAACGGCTTTAACGTTGCTGGCTTTGACTTGAATACAGACAACATTGATCGCGCCAGTTCAGAAGCCAAGCTGCTGAATGAATCGTTTACTGGTAAAGGTCAGTTCACACAAGGGACTAGCCTTGAACATGTGCTGCAAGGGCTCGCGAAGCCGCGTGTAATCGCTTTGTCGGTTCCTGCTGGAAAACCTGTCGATATCGTCGTGAATAGCTTGCTTGATGCTGGCTTAGAAAATGACGACATTGTTATCGATACGGGTAACAGCCTTTGGACAGATACCGAGGCGCGTGAAGTGAATTACAAAGGCAAACTGCGCTTCTTTAGCACCGCCGTTTCTGGTGGTGAAGAAGGCGCTCGTGTTGGCCCTGCGCTCATGGCCAGTGGCGACCAATCAGCTTGGCAGTATGTAAAGCCGATGTGGGAAGCGATTGCTGCTAAAGTGGATACGAATGGACTACCGGTTGCTCAGTTTGAAGCGGGTGAAGCGTGCGCGGCGTATGTTGGTCCTTCTGGTACAGGGCACTATGTGAAAATGGTACACAATGGTATTGAATATGCCGACATGCAGCTTATTTGCGAAGTGTACCAGTTCATGCGTGATGTGCTTGAAATGCCAGCTCAAGAGATTGGACAAGTCTTTGAACAATGGAACAACGGTGTACTTAATAGTTACCTGATGGAAATCAGTGCCGATATTCTTCAACAAGAAGATGTTGTAACGGGTAAGCCGTTCGTTGAGGTTGTGCTTGATAAAGCAGGGCAGAAAGGCACGGGTTTGTGGACAGCAGTTAACAGCCTGCAAGAAGGTTGTCCAACGCCAACCATTGCACAGGCGGTTTATGCACGTGCGATGAGCGGTCAAAAATCACAACGTATTCAAGGTAGTCAGCTTCTAAAAGGCAGTATTGCTGATGCCAGTCAGCTGGATAAAACAGAGGCTATTTCTGAGCTTCACGATGCTCTATATTGCGCCAAGTTGTCTGTTTACGCGCAAGGTTTTGATTTACTGAAAACAGCGTCAGACAAAGAGGGATGGAATCTCGATTTCACTCAAATAGCTAAGATTTGGCGAGCTGGTTGTATTATTCGTGCCGCTTTCTTGCAAAGTATCACATCGGCTTACCAACAAAATAGTGAGCTAGCGAACCTGTTGTTTGATGAGGCTTTCATCAAACAAGTGGAAGAGCGCGAGCTTGCTTGGCGCATCGCGGTAGCGAACTCAGCTCTGTATGGTGTGCCGATGCCGGGAATCAGCTCTGCTCTGAGTTACTTCGACTCATTACGTTGTGAGGTGTTGCCTGCAAATCTGCTGCAAGCGCAACGTGACTATTTTGGTTCTCATACTTATTCGCGAGTCGATAGAGATGAAGCTGAAAAGTTTCACGTGACTTGGAGTCAGTCTCCAAGAACTGAAGTAAAAGTGAACGCTTAAACAATCAATAACGCCCTCAACAAGAGGGCGTTTGTAATTATGACGCTGTATCAACATTTTACTAAATTAGGCTTCAAATTCCACGTCAGTCGGATACACTGTTACCAGTAACATAACTCAAAAATAATAATTACTAATTATGTCGAATAAGAAAAAACGTCCCACATTACAAGATGTTGCCAACCTAGTTGGTGTCACCAAAATGACCGTCAGTCGCTGTCTAAGAGACTCTTCACAGGTATCAGAAGCACTGCGAGATAAGATCAGCGCTGCAGTCGACGAGTTAGGTTACATCCCTAATCGTGCGCCAGACATTCTTTCTAACGCAAAAAGCAATGCTATCGGTGTTCTTGTTCCCTCGTTAACTAACCAAGTTTTCGCCGAAGTTATCCGTGGCATTGAACAAGTCACCGCGCCTGCAGGCTACCAAACCATGATTGCCCACTATGGCTATAGCGCAGAACTGGAAGAGCGAAGCATCGCTTCACTGCTTTCTTACAACGTTGACGCGATTATCCTGTCAGAAAATGTGCACACAGATAGAGCGCGTAAAATGCTGCAGACTGTTTCTATCCCTGTGATTGAAATTATGGATTCGGTGTCTCCCCGTATTGAACAAGCAGTGGGCTTTGATAACTTTGAAGCGGCTAGAGCGATGACTAAAACCATGCTCGATCGAGGGCGTACCAATATCGCTTATTTGGCTGCTCGAATGGATGAACGTACTCGCTTGAAAATGGCGGGATATGAGCATGCGATGCAAGAAGCCGATAAAACGCCAGTAACGCTGCAAACGGAAGACGCGTCCTCGTTTACTTTAGGCGCAAAACTGATTGGTGAGTTACTTGATAAGCACCCTGAAGTGAATGGTATTTTCTGTACCAACGATGATTTAGCGATTGGTGCTTTTTACGAATGCGTACGACGTGGTATTCAAGTTCCCGAGAAGATGGCGATTGCGGGTTTCCACGGACACGACATCACAGTGGCGATGACGCCGCGTTTAGCGACTGTAGTAACACCAAGGGAGCAGATCGGTAAAGTCGCTGCACAGCAAGTTGTAGCGCGTCTACAAGGCAACAAAGAATGGGTGGCGAAGCTGGATCTCGGTTACGAGATTGAAGTGGGTGAGAGTATCTAATTTTACATGTCAGCTTTGATCTTCATCGGGCTCAAACTAAAACGCCCTTAACGAGACGAACTTCGCTAAGGGCGTTTTTTATTTATCTGGCAAAAGATGTATGTAGTAACAGACTTAACCCGCTAAAGCTTGAGCATCTTGTTGCTTCAACACTTTGTGGCCATCTTCAGTGACGCCACGCTTCCAATAACTGCTAATGTAGATGTTCTCTTTCGCGACTTCTTTTTCGTTTCGGAAGTATTGTCTCAGCTCGCGCATGCTTTCAAATTCACACGCTGTCCAAATCGAAACCTGACCGTCTAACCATTCTAAATTGCGAACCGTTTGTGAAAGTGTTTCTTCAGTTTCATCTTCAATTAACCAAGTGACTTTTATACCTTGAGGTGCTTCAAGCGTTTGTTTATCTGCTGCTGAATTGATCTGGATGACGGCGTGCCCTACGGCGTGCTCTGGAAGCGATTTTACTTTTGCAGAAAGCGCAGGTAGGGATGTCATATCTGCAACTAAGAAGAACCAGTCTGACTCTAGGTTAAGTCCTTGAATTAAACCTGGGCCAGCCACTGAAACTGTGTCACCCACTTTCGCGTTCATTGCCCACCTTGCTGCAAAACCACACTGTAAATCTGTGGTGATGTGGCGAACGAAATCAACCTCAATCCAGTTTTCTACAGGGTTGTACTGACGAATGGTGTAAGTGCGCATGGTTGGGCGCTCACCATCATTCAGTTGGCTTAAATCGGTTGTGCCCAATGGCGAGAATAAAAGCTTGATGTAGCCGCCGGCACATTCGGTTGGATACTTACTTAATCCTTCACCGCTAAGCGTTATACGCTGCATGTTCGGTGTAATGGTTGAGGTTTGAGTAACAGTTAATGTGATAGGGCTAGGCTTGCTCATATAAGGCTCTCTTAGATTTTGATTCCGACATCATAATCCTGAACTAAAAAACACTCAATACTAATAGTTATCATTTACTTTGATTTACACAGAGCAACGTAATTTGAATCACCTATCTATTTACCCTGGCATCCATACCGACAAAAAAGCCCTTTAGAAAACTAAAGGGCTTGAAGCGTTAGCGCTATTTAACGTGAGCAGAATTAGCTGTTTGCTTGCTCTAGTTCAATCGTCTCATCTGCGGCTTTCGCTGCGTCTAGCATCTTACGAATAATGAACGATGCTGCCATTGCGATACCCACCATTACAACCGCTAGAACAGTCAGCATTTGGAAGTAATCACCGTAAACCGTTTGAACGATCTCTTGTGTGATCTCTTGGCCTTTCTCAAGTGCAATAGACGTTGAGAATACGGCACCAACAATACCTGACATTGCGATTGCTACAGAGAATAAGCTTACTGAGAAGTTCTCGATGTGCTTAGGTGCAACAGACAGAATGAAGGCTACAACCATAGAACCAACAATAACTTCACCAAATGCTAGGAAGAAGTGGATTGCTAAGAACACTTCAGGGCGAATCAGAATATCTTCACCTACGGTCGTTACTGCCATCGTTAAGATACCGAAAGCGATCGCCGTCAGAATGAAAGAGAAACCTACTTTGGTTGCGGTAGAGAAGTGAATGTTTTTCTTTTCTAGCTTAGAGAAGATACCCGTAATAATAGGGCCTGCAACCATACACCAAAGTGGGTTCATTGCCATTGAAGCTTCTGGGGCTACAGGGATGAAGCCCAGTAGATCGCCACGCATTGTGTTGATCGCTACCATTGTCATCGACGTCATCATTTGGCCGTAGTACACGAAGAAGCATGTCGTCAGGAATGTGATGATTAAGATAGTACCCATTTTCAGCATGTCTGATTTCTTCGATTTCATCATCAAAGAGACAAAGTAGATGATTGCTGCCGCGCCGATCGCGTAAACGATGTTCTGGCCAATATCCATGTTAGAAAACATGAAGAATACCAAGCCAATCATTGCAGCAGAAAGACCGAGGAACGCAGCCCAGTTTTTCGTGCTAACTGGTTGTTGATCGATTTCAGCACTTGCTTCAACAAGGCCTTTGCGAACAAAGAGCATCATCAGAAGTGCAGCACCGGCTAGAACACCTGAAAGAAGGAAGCCACCGTGGAAACCGACAACTAGCACTAGCATTGGGAACAAGTATTGACCTAATAGAGCACCAATATTGTTTACTGAGTAGTTGATTGGGTAGCAATTTTCGAAATCTTCTTGAGTTTTGAACGTGCGTTTGTAAAGACTTGGGTAAGAAGGGGACATCAAACCACGCGCATAACTCGCTAAAGCAATACCACATAAAGCCATTGGAACATTAGTCGCTGCGGCACCGAGTACCAGTAGACCATAACCACTTGCGAATCCGAGAAAGGCAATGGTCAATGATCGGTATGCGCCTAAAAATTTGTCGGCGATGAAACCGCCTGCGATAGCAAATAGCGGCCCGATTGCAGAGAAAGCACCAACAACCATCATGGTGTCGGCTTCGTTGTAGTTCAGATCTTCAAGGAAGAAACGAGTCAAGATCACCATGACGCCATAGAACGAAAGTCCGAACATCATCTGGCAGAACATCATTGATTTGTTTAATCTATTTCACATTATTTTATTCTCACATTTGTGTTGATATGTAGTGTAATTACCCAATTATAATATCATTAATAGCAATACATAAAATGAAACATTTGCTGTGTTCGTTACTTTGCTCTCTATATCTTTTCTTATCGGGCGATTCATTTTTCTCATGCGTTAAATATGCAATATTAGATTTTGCTAGTGGATGGTTGTGTAAATGTCGGTCAGATTTATTTGTTGCTAATCCGCGAGCCAAGAAAGGAAAGTTACGGGTGGTAATCTTGTAAAATATTCAAGTGAGTATCACTTTCAATTAGCTGTTGGATTTTAGCCAATAAAAAAGCCAGCTTGGTGGCTGGCTCTGTTTGGGTATCGAAAACGACGTTTACGAGAATGCTGTCTCTACAGCGGCTTTCTCGACTCGTGTTTTATACCAATCGTAGTAAATAGCTGGTCATCCTAGCTTGTTAAAACGCTCAATAACTGCGTTAGAAATTTTGATTGTAGAATAACTACTTATCGAAACTTCTTATCGAGAAGAGCCGCCTTGTTCTTGAGCCTTTTTCCTGCGCTATTTATGATCACTTACTTACTGTGATTGGTATTCGCGGTTATTCACAAGGAGGAGCCATGTGGATCACGGCCAAGCCACCTAAGGACGTTTCACGGTACTTCTTGTTCATGTCTTTACCTGTTTGGTACATGGTTGCGATAACTTTGTCTAACGAGATAAGACACTTGCTGGTACGTTTCAGCGCCATACGTGATGCGTTGATGGCTTTCATTGCGCCCATTGCATTGCGCTCGATACATGGCACTTGAACAAGCCCACCGATTGGATCACATGTCATACCTAGTGAGTGTTCCATAGCGATTTCAGCTGCGATGCAGATTTGTTCGTTGCTACCACCGCGTAGGGCGGTTAAGCCTGCTGCAGCCATTGATGAAGATACGCCAACTTCGCCCTGACAACCCACTTCTGCACCAGAAATCGAAGCGTTGGTTTTGTACAAGATGCCAATAGCGCCAGAGACTGCTAAAAAGTCTTTCAACTGCTTGGTGTCTAGCTCTTTGATGAAGCGGTGGTAGTACATTAGTACCGCAGGGATAACGCCAGCCGCTCCGTTAGTTGGCGATGTTACGACTTGTCCACCCGCAGCGTTTTCTTCACTAACAGCAAAGGCAAATAGGTTAATCCAATCCATGATCTCCATTGGATCGTTTTCAATCGAAGCATTGGCCTCAAGCTTTTTCAAAAGAGCAGGGGCTCGACGCGTCACTTCTAGACCGCCATCAAGGATGCCTTCGGTGTCGAAGCCTCGCTGCATGCACAGAGACATCACCTTCCAGATTTGGTCGGCTTTCTGGTCAATCGCATCCATACCTTGGAAAGACACTTCATTACGCAGGATTAAGCCTCCAAGGCTAAGTCCTTGTTGCTCTGATAATTCAAGTAGCTGGTCAGCAGAAGTAAAAGGGAACTCAACTTGCGTTTTCGCTTCTTGCTTGCCATTTTGTAGCTCATCAGCGGTTGCGATAAAGCCACCACCAATTGAGTAATATGTTTCCATCTCTAAAAGACTACCGCTTGCGTCAAAAGCAGAGATGGTCATGCCATTTTCATGCAGCGGAAGGTTGGTTTTATGGAACAGCAAGTCGCTTTCTACGTCGAAGTGAATTTCATGGTTACCGCTAACCAGTAGAGACTTATCTTCAATTGCTTTACGCATTGCTTTGTTAGCACTGGTAATTTTAATGGTGTCGGGGCGGTTGCCGAGTAAACCTAATAAGGTTGCTCTGTCTGTATGGTGACCAATACCCGTTAATGATAACGAGCCGTATAAGTCGATTTGAATACGCTCTACTTGTGTAAGCTGAGCATCAATTTTTTGGGTAAAGTTAAACCCAGCGATCATTGGTCCATTTGTGTGGGAGCTGGACGGTCCAACCCCAATTTTGTAGATATCAAAAATAGACAGCATAGTAACTTCCTGTGAAGACGGTTCGATGAACGAACTCTGTGTAAAATTTGTATTTCGTTAGTTCCACTTCTGTGAGTGAACCTGTTCTTTGGGTGAAGCAGTTCTTTGGCTGAAACAGTTATTCGATTGAGCTGGCTCTTTGCTTTAAAGGTCTCTTTTATTGAAACTCGTGTTGAGCAAGCATAGAGCGATGAAATACAAGAGCGTGCTATGTTTGCTTTAAAGCGACACGTCTATTCTTGTATGACCCGAGATGTTGCTATCAATAGTGAGCATTATTGAGAGCAACATGTAAGAATTTCAAAATACTTTTGTTAATAAGTATTGTATACATAATTCACTCCATCTAATCACTAAAACGAGACTTGAACATAAAATGAGCATTATTCACCTCCTTATTGTGCTAGGTAAGCGACTTAATGAGAATAAATTGACTAATGAAGGAATCAGTCGAGTTGATGCTTTAGTTGAGTATCTGTCGGGGCCTTTGGTTGAAGAGTCGAACCAGCAAACGGCTGTGGCGTTCTGTGGTGGGGTGACACAAGGCCAAACCGTTTCTGAAGCCGATATGATGCACAAGTATTTTCGAGAGCTTGAAAATCAACGTGAGTATCCGTTTCCCATAGGGGCGGTTTTACTTGAGCAGCATTCGACAAATACGGTTGAGAACATTCAAAACTTGGCCTCAGAGATGATTGAAAGTGGGCTGTTTACACGCGGGCAGAGTGTGACGGTGACGTTCGTTTCTAATGACTACCACATACAACGTATCTTCGAGATTCAATCACTGATGGACGAGCAAGGTTTGCTTAAGGTTTTGGTCGAGAAGTGCTCTGCACTTGGGGTGGAACTACAAATAGATCCTCAGCTAGAGGCTCATGTCGCGGTGCCATACCCTCATCAAACAGAGCAAGGGCAATTGTTTCTGTTAATGGATGCTCTGACGACCTACCGAGTCTATCTTGAAGGTGTCTCTGTGGGTGCATTTAAGAAGGATTTGGATTCAGTACGACGAGAGCCAGAAAGGTTGTCTTTGGAAGCCTTGTTAGCGGCAAAGGAGTTAGTTGGGCGTTCATCTCATTTTGATATCGTAGAAAGCTTGCTTCCAGTGTTGGAGACCTGCATCCAAAATACCCCAGTCGGAATCGACATAGGAAAAGTTAGGGAGTACCTAGCATTGCTCGATACTAACCTGACTTTATTGAATCGTTATTTAGATCCAGAATCAGATCACACACATCGCTGGTGGAGATAGCGAAAACACCAATATTAGTAATACAGCTAGGTAGCCAAAAGGTGCTTTGTGTATGAAGGTGATGTGTGTACAAAGTTGATGTGTATAGTAAGGTAAACCGACCGCTCGATAGCGAACAGTTTACCTAATGTCATGTCATTTGACAGGGTGGCATTAGTGAAGGGTCAACGTCGTGTATAGGTGTTACGTCAACAGTTCACGATGTCGCAGCTTAGCTTTCTTCTTTTTGCTCATGGTTGTTGCGGTAGTATTCCCACTGTTCGATACGTTCACCGTCATCAAATACACAATAAGTAGTGCGTTGATTGTTTTCAGTTACGGTGTCTAATTCACCATCTTGTTGAACACAATAAACCGCAGCTGGGTTAGCCACTGAAACACGTTGGCCTTCGCTATATTCTGCATAGTCGTTTGCACAACCGCCCAACACAACGGCAAATACAGCCATCAAACCAATTTTCTTCATGTTTATCTCCTACGTGATAACTCTATAATCGAATGCGTTAAGTTCTACAGAACCAGATTAGAAGCTCTATGAAACTAGTATATTTTAGATTTCAGAAAAGGTTGTTCTAATTTGGTCAAGATATTGAAATAGGTTGATATTTCGCTATTTTTAACGGATTTTTGAGTGTTTGATTATGCTGGCATAGCTGGTGCTCTAACAGGAACGGCCTCCGTCAATAAGGTGCTACTTGATGGTTGTTTTGACTCGATAGCCGTGGGCGAACAGCGATCAAAAGCAGAGGGTATGTGTTCTAGTGGGGGACGGAGAACGTCGAATCTATTGATGATTATGATATGATGCCGCCAAATTCAGTAGAGCAGTCAGAATCATGAGACACCTAAAAACCACTATTCACCCTGATATCGATCACCTAGACAATAAGACGGTATATAAGCGCAATGCTGCACGTGCGATTGTGTTAGATGGCGAAGACATTTTGATGCTTTATACAGAGCGTTATCACGACTACACCATTCCTGGTGGTGGTTTGGATGACGGTGAGGATGTGATCGCAGGTATGGTCCGTGAGCTTGAAGAAGAAACGGGTGCGAAGAACATTCACAGTATTAAACCGTTCGGTATTTTTGAAGAGTTTCGTCCTTGGTATAAAGATGACGCGGATATAATGCACATGATTTCTTACTGCTACTCATGCAAGATTGATCGTGAGCTTGGCGAAACAGCTTACGAAGACTACGAAGTGAAAAACGGGATGAAACCGGTGTGGATGAATATCCATGAAGCGATCGCTCACAACGAAAAGACCATGGTTGAGAACCCTAAAAAAGGCATGAGCATTGAACGTGAAACCTTTTTGCTGCATCTAATCGCAAAGGAAATGCTGTAACCCTTTTGATAAATCAAAACTGTTTAAAAGTAGAATGTTTTAAACAGTTTTGTTCACCATGAACCAACAATAATTCCTCCCTCCTTTAGTTGAGCTAACCCATCGTAATTTGAGTTTTAAGCAAAACGCCTCCAGTCCGTAAACAACCTATCCGTTTCCAACCAGCATAGAACGTTTCTTTATCTAACAGACTTTCAAGTTGACTAACCTCTCATCAAATTGATTCTTATTTTGAAGAAAAGACCGTTTCATTCTGACTGTAATTTCAATGTAGAAAAATAAGTCTTATTTTTCAATGTTATACGGTGATTTTGAAACGATCGGAAACTTGGCTTCTCTTTTGCTTCTTTGTATTAAGCAGCTCGCTTTATCGGCACCAACATAATAAACAAAGATGCGAATAGTTTGTTTCAGAGTTAACTGAGACGCTTCTTTAACTTGCCGTTCAGAGTTCACACACTTTTCAAGGAAATCGCTCATGCGAAGAAGAAGTCGAGGTTTACTATGAAATACAAGCAAGTTATTTATCTTATGACGGCCGTTGCCAGTGCCCCTGTCTATGCAACGACCGTAGATTTGGACTTTTCAAATCATGTAGAGGCGACGAACGGCAGCAGTTCCTGGGCTGGGCCAACCTATGATGGATCTTCGATGCACTTCCTCAACGTTGGTACACATGATGGAAAAACAATAGATGCCAAAGTGTCTAGTAGTGTGTTCGGTGATGCGACATTTTTGTTTCATGCTCCTAACTACAAAGTTGGTGCAACACAACCCTCAGGAGATATTGGTTTTCTCTATCAAACTAACTCTGCGGGCTCTGCAGGTCTAACCTATACCTTTGAATTTTATGATGGTACGGATGGACTCTCAGGTACGTTCTCAGTGCCTTATACACTTCCCGAATTTGACATGATTGGCTATGACATTGATGGCGAACCCGTGCAGTCGGAGCAAGTAAGAGTGTTTAAAAGTGAAGGTTTCTACAGTTATCAACTTGGTAGTGCTAGCGCGAGTTTGACGGCGGAAGAGAGTGCCGATGGAACGTCGGTTCTATTCACCGGGCCAGGTACGAACTATTCGGAAACCGACACTTCCGGTGCTGTAAAATTCACCTACAAGAATACCTCGATTGTAACTCTACAATTTGAAACGGTTACGAGCAGTAGCAGTAGTTTCCCCAACCCGATTTTCTCGGCATTTGACGGTAACTGGGACTTATCTGGATTTACTACGCCAATAGAAAGTTCAGATGAATCTGATTTTGGTGACGCTCCTGATAGTTATGGAACGTTGCAGGCGAGTAACGGTGCTGAGCATGCGATATCTTCCACACTGTACTTAGGTGCTAGTGTTGATGCCGATACAGATGGCCAACCTGGCACATCATCCAACGGCGATGATTTGGACGTTGGCGGAAATGATGATGACGGGATTGCACTGTTGACGAACCTTGAAGTCGGCTTAGACAGTTTAATTAATGTCAACATTGTGGGGAGTGGTTATCTGCAAGCTTGGGCTGACTGGGATATGAATGGATCTTTTGAGGATGACGAGCAGATATTAAAAAATCATTCTGTTGTAGATGGAAGCCAAGTCGTCCCTATTCGAGTGGGTGATGATGCTGTCGTTGGGAGCGTATAAACTCGATTCCGTTTAGCGAGTAGCCCTAACATTCCGAGTGACGGTTATGTTGGTGATGGTGAAGTTGAGGACTACGTGTTTAACGTTACGGATCCTGGCACAACGGTTCAACATTCGAATTACTATACAGCGGCCTTCGAAGATAATTGGCCAGAAGTTGGTGACTTCGACTTAAATGACGTTGTGGTTTACTACCGCACCACCATTTTAAGTAAAGAGGACGCAGTGCTTCGAATGGATATTACGGGAACCATAATGGCCTACGGTGCTTCTTATGGTAATGGACTGGGATGGAAGCTTGATGGCTTCGATGAGTCAGATGTCGATCTTCAAACGGCTCGAGTGCAAAAGAATGGCGCGACTCGGGTAAATATTTCGCCGTTTACGGGTGAAGACAAAAGAGTTGCATCGCCAGGAGGAGACCTCGTTGTTGTCGCGTCGTTGAACCTAAAAAATGATCTGCCGATTAACGGTGAGTGTATGTTCCACCGCACTAACCCTTCTTGTAGTCCGACTTTAGAAGCTGACCAAATGACGTTCAGTATTTCTCTGCCGTTTGCTTCTGGAAACGAGCCCACAGCGAGTTCACTGATGCCATTAAGTGGCTTCGACCCATTCATCTTTGGTGCGGGAGCGGGTTATTACCATGGTGACAGTTTCTCTACATCGCCAGGGAAAGACTTAGAAATCCATACTGCGGACTTCCCACCAACGTCGCGTGGCACGTTAGTGAGTGATTTCTATGGTATTGCACAAGATGATTCAGACCCGTCTAGTGATAAATATTACCGAACGACACAAAACATGCCTTGGGGTATCTTAATTTCATCACCTTGGAATCATCCATCAGAATACATTGATGTTAGTGAGGTGTACCCCGAATTTGCTGAGTGGGCTACATCAGGCGGTGCTTCAAAACCAACGTGGTACCAAAACCCTAACGCCAACAAAACTTGGTCAACGGAAGATTAATCAGGAGGATTTATGAAAACAATCAAACTAATTTTGAGTGGTGTAGGCTTTGTATTCCTTTCAGCTTGTGGCGGCGGAGGTGGAGGTGATAGTACCGCTTCATCTCCAAGTGCTGTCGCTCCTCCGAGCAATACTACGGCTCCGGTCCCCGTCACTCCTCCGAGTAATTCGACCGTTGGTAGCAATAACGTGGTGACACCTGCTCCAGTAGTGATACCGCAGTCTATTAAATCATCTGAGTTATCTATACCGGAAGGTTTTGATTTTTCTACGGAGAGAGAAGTGTCTGTAAACGTTGACGTAGCAAGCTCGCAAAGTTCTCGAGGTTTTATGAGTATTTATACAGAATTCAATGGTGATGTTGTCGATTACACCTCACAAGTGCTGAGGAGCCCAATCAATCAAGATATTGAGTTCTCTACAACTCTCCTTTTACCCAATCATGTTGATAAAGTGTGGGTTGAAGTCTGGTATCCGTCGGCAATGGGAAGCGAAGTGAAACTCCTTGTAAACATTGAGGACGATAATGTAGACGTGATTCTTTAATCTTTATCTGCTACCAAACAACGTTACCGCTATTTCGGCGGTAACGTTGTTTTAGGTGCTTTTGTTGTGAATTTTTCTAACATCGAGACCTGAGATAACCTGTATAAAATGAATGGAGTGATATTATCAATCTGGTGTTTTAGGTGTATCTTTACTTAAGTGACGCTCGTTTCTAGCTTTACGAAATCACCAAAACTCGGTGAGCCTGCCCTAAATAAAGAAGACTATGAATAAAAGACAGTTTGTTGCCCACTATTTGCGCATGAATCGCACCTCGTACTTACTGGCGATTGTGTTCATTTTTCTCGTTAACTGGTTACAGGTAGAGATCCCTCGTTATATCCAACTTGCCATCGATCTTATTGAGGATGCTTCAACAACGGGCCATCAGCAGCTTCAAACCTATGTTTGGATCGTGGTCGGCATGTCGGTTGCCATGGTGGTGGTGAGAATTCTGTCTCGTATCTATGCGCTTAATCCGGGGCGAATTACAGAAGCAGCACTAAAGAGTACACTTCTACAAAAGCTGAATCGCTTACCGAGCAGCTTTCATGAACGCTTTGCATCTGGTCGGCTCATTTCAATCATGAATAATGACCTTAGCGGCATCCGACTGATGTTTGGTGTGGGGTTTCTTCAGTTCTTCAACGCGTTACTCGCGCTATCGCTGACACCTCTTTATATGTGGCGTATATCGCCAGAACTCACACTGTATTCGATTATTCCTATCTCAATCGCTTTTGTGATTTTTCGGGTGGGCTTCAAGCGTATGAAAACGCTGCATTTAGAGCACATGAAACGTCTGCAAAACTTGTCTGCTCAGCTAATGAGTTACCTGTCTGGGATTGATTTGATTAAGAGCCAGCAGATGTCACCTTGGGTGAAAGCTGAAACTGAAAAGCTGAATCAGTTATTACTTGAATGCCGCCTTAAAATTACACGTATTCAAGTCTTCTTTATGCCAGTACTCGACTACGCCAATGACCTGATGAAAATCATCATTCTTGGGCTCGGTGGCTACATGTTAATGAGACAGGAACTCACACTTGGTGAGATTACTGCCTTTCTGACTTACTCGGTTTTGCTCGCAATGCCATTGATGCAGCTTGGCAGAATCGCGACCATTTATCAGCGTGGCATGGTCGGCATTCAAAGTGTACAAACCATTCTTAATGCAAAAATTCCAGACCTTGATGAAGATAAGCTCACTGAGTTAGATGTTGAATCTCTGAAGGGAAAAACGTTTTCTATTCGCAACCTCAGCTTCAGCTATTCAGGTGAAGAGCGTCTGATTCTCGATGACATCAGCTTTGACATTCCAGCAGGTAAGAAAGTGGGTGTGCTAGGCGGAATCGGAGCGGGTAAAACGACATTAGTGAATTGCTTGAACCATCACTTGGATGTACCAGAAGATTCAGTTTTCCTAGGCGAAAGAGATGTCACTAGCTTCTCACGCAGTGATTTGCGCCGTTACGTGAAAACCGTGACGCAAGACCCTTATCTGTTTTCTGCAACCGTCGAAGACAATATCCGCTTCGGTAGCTTAGATACTGACTTGGCAAAGAGTCAGGTTGATGAGGTTTTAGAACTGAGTCAGTTAGCCAAGGACGTTACACGTTTTGAGCATGGCGACCAAACCTTAGTCGGTGAGAAAGGGATCATGTTGTCGGGTGGTCAGAAACAGCGCTTGAGCATTGCTCGATCTTTATTGCAACCCACCGACCTGATCATCATGGACAACGTTCTATCGGCTGTCGACTATGAAACAGAACGTAAGATTTTAGAGGGCTTGTTTAAGCGCTTGGAAAATCAATCGGTACTTGTGGTTTCACACCGTGTTAATGCCCTTGAATATATGGATGAAATTATCGTGTTGAACGAAGGTAAGGTGATTGCGAAGGGCGACCACGCGACGTTATTGAAAACGTGCGATTACTATTACGATACATGGCAGTTACAGCAGAATGAAACGGAGGCAGCAGCATGTTAAAAGGTGTTGATCTCAAGTACCTCAAGCACTTTTTTAAGTTTGCTAAGAAATACAAAGGCTCTGCGATTCTGGGCATCGCTATGCTTCCTCTTTCTGTCATCACGAGCTTGTTGTTCCCTTGGCTGATCATTCAAGTGATCGATGTTCACCTGAGTCATGGGGATATGGATGGTCTGCTCGAATACGTCTTCTATCTCGTTGCCGTGCTGGTGGCGAGCTATGTGGTGGATACCACCTATTCGTACAACCTGCGTAAAACCGGGCAATACACGATAACTGACATGCGCTCAGTGTTGTTTGCTCGTGTGCTCAAACTACCACGCAGCTATTTTGATAACACACCGATTGGCGTAACGCTTTCACGATTAACCAGTGATTTGGAAACCATTGGCGAGACGTTTGTTCAGTCGGTTGTGGGGCTAGTTAAAGACAGTATCAACACCATTGCTCTGTTGGTGATGATGTTCTTCATTGATTGGCAGTTAACGATGATTGTATTGATCATTATGCCGCCGGTGATGTATTTGACGGTGTATGTGAGAAACCGACTTCGTGAACTGTACAAGGTGACTCGTTCTTCGCTCGCTCGCGGTATTGGCTTTTTACAAGAAGTCTTATTTGGTATGAAAACCGTTCAGATGTACCGAGCGGAAGAGCAAGTAGAACAGCGTTACCAAGGCTATACCGATGAGTTTTTAAGAGCGCAGAAGAAGATCAATAAATACGATGCGATTTTGTTCTCGTTTATCTCTGGCATCACCTCTATCACCATCGCGATTATGATCTGGTATGGCTCTGAGCAAGTGATAGAAGGGGCACTCACGTTGGGTGTGCTAATTGCGTTCATCAACACCTTAGAGAAAGTGTTTGTTCCGATCCGTGACTTTACTTCGCAGATTGCTTCGATTCAGAGTTCATTTGCAGCGTTTGACCATATTGAAGAGCTGTTTGTTGAGCCGACTGAAGAGGAAGGACGCAACCTGCTGCCATCTAACAAGGTTGAAAAACAGCTCGAACAATTTGTGAGTCTAGAGTTCAAGAACGTGAGCTTCCGTTACAAAGACGACTCTCCCTATGTTCTAAAGAATGTCTCGTTTGTATTGGAGAAAGGGCATCAAATCGCCCTTGTGGGTTCGACGGGTTCGGGTAAGTCGACGATTCTGCGTCTAATCTCTAAAACCTACCAAGACTATGAAGGCAGCATTTTGTTGAATGGATTAGAGCTGTCTCAGATCTCAAGCGAAGACTCTGCTCATTTGTTCTCAATGATGATGCAAGACGTGCACTTATTTGAAGAGACCATCCAATTCAATATCGCGCTGGGTAAAACGCATCTATCTAGAACTGAGGTTGAACAGGCTGCGCGCTATGTTTATGCCGATAAGTTTATTGAACAATTGCCACAAGGTTATGACTTCCACTTGGAAAAGAACGGATCCAACTTGTCTGTAGGGCAAACGCAGCTTATCTCGTTCGCTAGAGCGGTTGCACAGGGTGGTCAATTGATGATGCTTGATGAGGCGACCAGTTCGGTAGATTCAATCACCGAAGACCTAATTCAAAAAGCAATGCAGCGCCTTTTCAAGGAAAAAACCGTGATTGCGATTGCACACCGTTTGAGTACCGTTCGTCACTCAGATACGATTTTGGTGTTGGAAAAGGGTGAAATTGTTGAGCAAGGTAATCATCGACAGCTAATAGCACACAATGGAATTTATGCAGGATTGTTGGAAGAGTCCGTGGTTGGAGGAATCGATTGTAGAAGTGAGTGACTATCGAGCTATAAATAACTATTAACTAATACGAATAAGCCAAACTTGTCGACTTCCTAGCTTGTATGACTATTACAAGATACAGTTAGCCTAAAGATGAAACATATAAGGAATGTATAATGCTTCGAATCTTATTGATTGCAGTTATCTCGGTGTTCAGCACGATGAGTTTTGCAAGCGAAGAGGTTGAGTACTCAGAATTGGACTATTTAGATCGACCGTTGATGGAACGCTATATCTTGGATGAATTGAAGCAGCTAAGAATGGACCAACAAGATCTTGAAAGACGTTTGACTATTCAGATGACCGACCGTGAGCTCGCTGTGGCGGACAAATCGCTGAAT
The DNA here is from genome assembly GCF_041439295.1 of Vibrio sp. 1F253. Taxonomy (NCBI): domain Bacteria; kingdom Pseudomonadati; phylum Pseudomonadota; class Gammaproteobacteria; order Vibrionales; family Vibrionaceae; genus Vibrio; species Vibrio sp. 1F253. Next base: position 46,166 of record NZ_JBGONU010000029.1, read on the forward strand.
TACGCCAACGTGACTGTAACCTATTTTTTCTACATTATTGCGGGTGTCGCTTCACTTATCGCATTAGTTGGGTGGCAATCGCTTAAAGAACTCAAGCACACAACCAAAGAGATGGCTGACCAGCGATTGAATTCTATCGCTCAAGAGTACGAGAAGAAGTTTAACGTTCTTGAAAGGGATCTAAAGCGTAAGACTCGAATTATCTCAGAGAACAACCGAGAAATTGAAATCATCAATGAAATACACAACTTATGGTTGAGAGCGCAAAATGCTCAAACCGCCGAGCAAAAAATTGAAATTTACGATGAGATCTTAAAAGTCCGCCCTGGTGATTTAGAGGCGCTCACTTATAAAGCTGATGCCGCAATGGACATGCAGGAATACCATTGGGCAATGAGCTTATGTAACCGTGTATTGGAAGTGGATGATCAAAATGCTCACGCCTTGTACCAACGAGCTTGTTCGTATGCAAGATTAGGTGCTGAAGGTCAGGCAATCGACGACTTAGAGCGCTCTATCGAAGCCAGTGGCTCAATGCGAGAGTTGCTAGCTGAAGAGCCAGATTTTGAGATGCTACGCGGCTTAGATCGTTTTGAAGCGCTTTGTGAAGAGTAATTATTTAATGGCATGGTGAGCTTCGTACGCTTACTATGCTTTTAATCATTTTTACGGAACGGTTTCTTACATTTCGTTTATTTTATTGAATTAATTGTTATGTTATAACATTTGAAAAGTTCATTGTGATAACCGTTGAGTATTTTTATGAAGTTCCTCCGCACTGGCCTGATAGTGACTGCTATCAGCGCATTTTCACTTGCTTTATATCTTTCTCTTTCTCCTGAACCACCAGAAGACATCGCTATCAAAATTACACCTTACCAAGGTGTGGTTTCGGCTGATGAGAAGCCATCGAGTTCAGACGTTGAGTCAAGTTCTCTGGTAAGAGTTCATTATTTTGTCAAAGTTGGGGATACACTCAGTAATGTATTTACCTCTTGGAAACTCCCTTACGGAACGGCTCAAAAGATACTTGAGGCCGATCTAGAATCACTGAAACTGGACACGATCAAGCCTGGTGATCATCTAGAGTTGTTGTTGGATAGTGACTCTAAGCAGCTAGTCGAATTGATTTACCATGAGAGCTTGGTTGAGCAGGCTGTTTACACAGAAAATGATGACGGTAGTTTTAGTTATCAGTTCATCGAGACTCCTGGGGAATGGAAAGAAAAGCTGTACGCAGGTGCGGTGCAGGGTAGTTTTTCCACGTCAGCTTACAAGGCCGGTTTAACCAGTGCCCAGATAGCCAATATCACACGAACGCTGAAAGATAAAATTAACTTCTCCAAAGATCTCAGAGCTGGCGACAGCTTTAATGTTTTGGTTAAAGAGCAATACATGGAAGATCACTTAACGGGTAAGACTGAAGTGCAAGGGGTCTCTATCAAGCTACGAAATAGGGAAGTGGCGGCTTTTCTTGCTGCGGATGGACGTTTCTATGACCGAGAAGGGAATAGCCTTGAGCAAGCTTTCAATCGATACCCAATAGACAAACAATTCCGAAGAATCACTTCATCATTCAACCCATTCCGAAAGCATCCTGTGACTGGACGTGTATCGCCGCATAATGGTACTGATTTCGCCACACCTGTGGGTTCACCCGTTTATTCAACGGGAGACGGTAGGGTTGTGGCACTTCGTGACCATCCATACGCAGGGAAATACATAGTGATAGAACATAACAGTGTTTACAAAACTCGTTATCTGCATTTGAGTCGATTCTTGGTTAAGAAAGGGCAACAGATTAAGCGTGGGCAGGAAATTGCGTTGTCGGGTGCAACAGGCCGTTTAACAGGGCCTCACTTACATTTTGAAGTGTTGGTACGTGGAAGGGCGGTCGACGCGATGAAGGCTGACCTGCCTTTGGCAAGCTCTATATTACCGAAAGACAAGGGGGCGTTCCTCGCTCGAATTGCCTCTTTTGATGAGATCATCTCTGAGCAAGAAGGCAGAACGAGTTAAATTCACTTCAGCCACGGCTTATCCTTATTCCAACCTTCTGGTGATAAACAAACCGAAGGTTGGAATAAGCATTTATTGAATCAAATAATTTCAGATTCGATTAAGCGACGACAACCGCCGTGCCGCTCGCTGATACCATCAACATGCCATTACCTGTTCCTAAGACTTCATAATCGATATCGACACCAACCACTGCGTTTGCACCCGCTTCAATCGCCTTCTGCTCCAGCTCTTTGAATGCGTAGTTACGTGCTTTCTCCAGTTCCTTTTCATAGGTGCCAGAACGTCCACCGACGAAGTCGCGAATACCTGAAAACATATCCTTGAATACGTTAACCCCTAGGATGGCTTCTCCGGCGATAACCCCTTTATAGTCGACAATGCGTTTGCCTTCAACAGATTGAGTGGTGGTAATAATCATAATGGCCTCTGTAAGTTAGATAAGTTGTTACTAGATGATTGGTTACTAGATGAGTTGTTACTAGTTGATTAGTTATTTGATGATTAGTTACTTGCTGAGTTTTGTCTCTGAGCGAGTGAATTCATGCCTCAACCATGTTCTCAGTTTTAGCACACTTTCTTGTTTTAATTTGTTTTTTGGACAAACGAAATAGAAATCTTGATGGGGGTTAGCCACTGGCTCACTAATTTCGACCAACATGCCATGGCTGATGTCATCTTTCACAAACAAGCGGTGAGTGACTAATACACCAAGCGAACGAATGGCAGCCTGTACGGCTTGAATCGAGACATCGAACGTCAAGTTACTGTGGAACGTCGGCATGGGTGTTTGGTAATGATCGCACCACACTTGCCAGTCATGCTGTCTTCTTGGGTTGAAGACACCAATGGTTGGGTTTTGTTTCACCAGTTGTTCAACGCTTAATCCCATTTGGTTTTTCAATAGTGCTGGGCTGCACACCAATACCAGATCATCGTCACCGAGCTTTTCGCTGTAATATCGGTCCCACTCGCTCGGTTTACCGTGCACCAGCGCGATGTCCACACCTTCTTGTTCTATGTCGAAAGTGCCCGTTAGCGTGGATATACGAATATCAAGAGAGGGGGCAAAGCTTTGGAATTCCGAGACTCGCGGGATCCACCAGTGCATGGCGAGTGAGTTCACCATGTTGAGGGTGATGCGGTGGTCGTTAGGCGTTTTGGCGAGTTCTTCTGTGGCTTCTATTACTTGTTCCAGTGCGGGTGCGACTTTTCGATAATATCGCTTACCTGCGGCATTTAGAACAACACGACGACCCACACGTTGGAACAGCGGCTTATTGACCAGTTGCTCTAATGATTTTATCGCTTGGCTTACCGCTGAATGACTGACGTACAACACGCGAGCGGCTTCGGTCATGCTGCCTGTTTCGGCGACAGCAATGAAAGCATAAACGGATTTAAGTGGAACGAGCTTCTTCATTGGTAAGTTTTCCTTACAGTTGTGGTTAATATTACTCGCTATTTTTCATCACGTCACGCCTCTAAAATAACGGTCATAGGAGGTGATAATTATGTCTGATATTACCAAGGCGACGGCTTTCATGTTGTTGTCGACGTTCAGTTTGTCTTTAAGTGGCTTAATGGCCAAGTATCTATCGGTATCAATGCCCGTTTCATTTTTGAGTTTCGTGCGTTTTTTGTTACCCAGTCTGTTTTTATTCTTATTTTTGATGTTTTACAAAATCACGAAACCTTCACTCGATATGTGGAAACCTTTAGTGATGCGTGCGATTTTTATGGTGGCATGCCAGTGGTGTTTTCTTACGTCTTTGCAAACGCTAACGCTGGTTGAAGGTGTGGTGTTGTTTAGTACAGGCCCTCTGTTTATTCCTTTGTTAGAAAAATTAATGTTTGGAACCAAGATTCATACAACCACAGTGATTTGTTTAGTTGTCACCTTTGTCGGCGTAGTGATGATGGCTGGGGATTGGTCTCAGTTTGAATTTGGCTCAGAGTTCTTTAGGCCAGCGTTGTTGCTAGGATTATTGGCGGGTGTGTTTAATTCGGGGTCACAAGTGAGTTTGTATCGAGCGTCCAAGACTAGCCTGACACCCGCAGAGCTAAACGCGTGGACGTTCTTGGTCGCGGCAATCATTGTGATACCAATGGTTGTGTTTACTTCAGTATCTGCGGCTCCAGATGGGTTTGAGAGTGCTGCGGACAATGGAACCTTATCGAGTTTGCTATCTTTTGCAGGTTTACGCTGGATTGCGCTTGGTGCTTTTGGGTTGGCGTTATTTACCATTAATACGCAAATTTTCCGCTCGAAAGCGTACAAGTTGGCAGACAGCGGTTCTCAGTTGGCACCGCTAATTTTTACTAACATGCTATTCAGTGCGTTATGGCAGAGCTTGTTCTTTGATGATGTGTTTTCAACTCAGCAGTTAATCGGCATCAATTTGATCGTCGTGGCGAGCATAACCAATACTCTATTGGCTAAAAGACACAGTAAAGCAAAAGCTAAGCAAACACCTCGAGCCGCTGTGGCTGTCGTGACTGTAGCAGATGCTGCGGTGTTGGACTCTGCCGTTAAAAGCTAAACATTGAGGCTGCAGATTAAAGAGAAAAGCCTAGAACAGTGAACGAATGTACTCTTTTACTCGGTCAATGTGTTCGTTTGGTTCAATCTCGCAACGCTGTTTAGTCTCTAGGAATCGCTCAGCGTATTTGTCGTAGATTTTGTTTTCTAAGAACAGCAAATACAGCTTGGGATCGATATGACCGCTGGTGGCCATGTCGGTCATGATGTTGAGTGATTCGCTTAGGAGTTTGCCTTTCTTATACGGGCGATCACTGGAGGTGAGCGCTTCGAATACATCGGCAATGGCCATCGCTCTAGACGGTAAAGGTAACTGGTCTTCGTTTAAGCCTCTCGGGTAACCCTTACCATCGATACGTTCGTGGTGTCCGCTGGCAATGTCAGGAATGTTCTTGAGATAAGATGGGTAAGGGAGCTTGTTAAGCATGGTGAAGGTTTGAATGATATGGTCGTTTATCATGAAGCGTTCTTCGTCGTTTAAGGTACCGCGACGTATTTTCAAATTGTGCAATTCACCTTGGTTGTACTTGACTTCACCAGGTTTGAGTACAAACGCTTCTTGCCACACGTTGGCTGGGTTAAAGCCATTATCCCAAGGTATTTTATGTTCGGGTTTATCAGCAAGTAGTGGCTCCATCACGGGCAGCGTTTGGTCTTTGATTCTTGGCTCAATTTCATCTTTTTCAGCCGGATCTTGCTGCGTGTTAAATCTCTCTTTTTCAGACCAAGATAAACCTAGCTGATCGTCGAGTGTTCGTTTCCATTGGCGCTTGGCTATTTGGTCTAAGCGCTCTAGTTGCTCATCCGTCATAGACTCCCCACCAAGGTTACACTCGGCTATGAAGGCAAACTCTTCATCCAATTCAGATAAACTTTGCTCGAGAACTTTCAGCTGATCTTCTTGAAGCGCTCCGTTCGCTATGGCTTTCCAGTAGTCGGTTTCAGCCTGTTGTTTTAACAGTTCGAAACGCATTCGCACTTCGTGGATTCGGTCGTAAATGGTTTCCAATTTTGTAGCTTTGTCTACGACATATTCTGGCGTCGTCACTTTGCCACAATCGTGCAACCAAGCAGCCAACATAAGTTCTTCCCATTGTTTATTATCAAGCGAGAACTGCGGGTAGTAACGATCATCGTCTATGGTGGCTTGAGTTAACCATTTGGTCAGTTCAGGAACTCGCTGGCAATGCCCGCCCGTGTAAGGCGACTTGGTATCAATCGCTGAAGCAATCAATTCGATAAAGGCATTGAGCATGTCTTTTTGTTGCTGCATTTGGTCAATGTTGTCTTTGGCGATTTCAGCAAAGCTCAGTAGCTCCCTCAAAAATGCATGTTTGTCTGCCTGCATCTTAGTGATTGGTCTTTCATAGCCAATTGCAACAATGCCCACCAACAACTTCTCACGGTTTAATAGTGGAAACAGGTACAGGTCAGAATTGAATATCGAATCTTGGTAATAGTTAAGAACATTGTCTTCTCGGTTAAGGTGGATGGTTTCTCCAGATTTAAGCTGACACAACAACCAAGGGGTATGCTTGATGAAGTCATTGATGTTGGCTTTGAAAGGAAGAATGGCGAGATTCGCTGCCGTATCAAACACATCTTTCTCTTTTGATTGAGTGAAGAGGACGATGGTTTCTGCTTTGGTAATCAAATAGCTTTGATGAGCGATACTTTTGGCTAATATCGAAAATTCCTGATTCCCGGCCGTGTCTCGAAGTAGTGTAATCAGATCATGAAGCGTGTGTTCCATCAGCTCAATCGAATGAGCGAGGTTAGCCACTTCTTGAATCATGCTTTTGGGATAATGAGTACGCCTGAAGTCGAACCGAGCGATGTTGTCGGTGAGTTGCATCAGAGTATTGAGTGGCTGAGACAGTCTATTAGCAACAAACCATACGATAGCGAAGCAGATGAATAACATCCCAATCGCGACGGCGACTTGCTTGTCACGCATCGAGATAAGATCAGAGAGCAACTCATTGTGTGGCGTAGCCTCTGCCAAATATAAAGTGACATTCTGAGTGAGCTCAACAGGCGTTAGCGTTAATGCCCAAGTGTTTAAGTTGTACTCAACGTTTTTTAGATTGAGGTTAAACTTCTCTTCATCTGAGATAAGCGGCGCTATGACGGACGCTTTCAATGCTTCCATCTGTTCACGTTTGGGCACATTAAAGAAGCTTTGGTCTTGCTCACTACCAGAGAGTTTCCCCGTCGTTTGGTTGTTCGTTTGCTCAGTTTTACTTGTGTCATCAGACTGGGAGGCAAGCTTGGGGACTGATAGCTCAAGTTGATGCTGGCCGAGAAGATTAAAATGTTGATCGAACAAGGCGAGTCGGGTTTGCGGAGAATAAGCTAATTCACTGATCTGAGAAGAGAGCGAACTCAACGTAAAATCGGCACCAACCACATGTTTGCCATCGGCAGAACGCCTAGAGAGTGTAATGCCATTGGTTTGCAGGAAATAGAATAGATAGGGCTCAGAGAGTTGTATTGAGCCGTCAGGCTTTGCGTTACGAAACCAAGGACGAGTGGTGGGGTTGAACTTACTCTCTGCTTGTCGAGTACTGATCACTTGATGTGCTCCATCAAGATAGGTAATAAAGTTTTCACCGTCTAGATTGGTGCTGCTGACCATCATGGTCGCTTTAGCGGGGGCGCTGTTTTCGGCTCTCTGTTTATTGGTGCTTAATGGACGAAAGATTCTAAACTCACCATCTTCAGAACCATAAAATAGAGCGACCAAATTGGTGTTTTGCTTGAAGATGATATCGACCGAAGCAAGCCAAGAGTCTTTTTCGATAGCGGAAGTTTGATGAGCAACAAACGGGCTCACCGCCATCACATCTAAGGTTGTTATAACAGGGGCAATGGCTTGTTTAAATACCGATTCCAGCTTATCGCGATGTTCATTACTGACTTCGCGCACGGTGCCTAAAAGCAGTTCTTGAGAGTGCCGATAACTTATCGAAATCAATACCGCACCGACAAGTGTTGTCAAAATTAGGAAAAGGCTAGTGATGTGGATACTCAGCGGATATCGTCTTCTTCTCATCTAACACTCCAGTTTGTAGACTGGTTTAAGTATTGACGAACTTGGGTAGGTTGCAAAAAATTGGCGCAATTACCGAGTGTGTGCGGTTCGACTTAGATAAGACCAAGCGCTGGCTGGCTCTGGTTAGCCACGTATTCCCGTGTCGTGTAAATGAACCAGTAATAAACCTTTATGTTTGGGTGCTAATTGTCACTTTCAGCTGATAAACTGGTCGAATTGTTGCCATTAGGCACCTTTTTCCTGAAGCATCCCTTTCCAGAAAAAAGGTGCAGGCACTCCTTACCTGAAAAAGATTCAGAGTTACTTTCTGAACAACGTATTTTGACCGAGCGAAGAGGGCATTGATTCATGGAACTCAAAGTAGATACTCACACCCACACATACGCAAGTGGTCATGCTTACAGCACATTGATCGAAAACGCCAAGTCGGCAAAGCAAAATGGTTTAGCCATGTTTTGCACCACTGACCATTCTGAATCAATGCCGGGCGCTCCACACTATTGGTTCTTCAGTAATCAGCGTGTACTTCCTCGTTTTATCGAAGAGGTTGCCATCATCCGTGGTGTTGAGTCGAACATCATGAACACGCAAGGTGAAATCGATATTCATCCGAGCGTTGATAAGAATCTAGATTGGGTGATTGCCAGCTTCCACGAGCCCGTTTTTCGCCCATCGGATGTCGCTACCCATACAGAGGCTCTCGTGAATGTGATTAAGGATGGTCGAATTGATGCGCTTGGTCACTTAGGCAATCCTAATTTTGATTTCGATTTCGAAGCCGTCATTCAATGTGCGGTTGAGAACAACGTGGCGATTGAAATCAACAACACCACACTCAAAGGCAATAGCCGAGTTGGCAGTGTTGACCGCTGTTATGAGATTGCAAGAATAGCGAAGGCGAAGGGTGCATTTATTACAACAGGCAGCGATGCGCATTTCTGTTTAGATGTCGGTGGCTTGGATTTAGTCGCAGCATTGTTAGATGAAGTGGGCGTAGATTCGAGTAAAGTGATTACCCATTCGCCAAAGCAGTTCCTAGCCTTTTTAGCCTTGCGCGGTCGTAATGAAATCCCAGAATACTCAGCTCTTGTTTAAGAGAATGTCGGCGGGTTTGCATTTCGACACAATCAATTTTTGTGCCTGACAGATTTTTGTATACACTAGCCGAAAATAATAAAGTCGAAGTTCCACAATCATGATGGCGCTATCTTCAAAGTCACAGTTTCACCTGGAGAAACAATGAAAACTCGCTCAATCCTTTTATCTGGCTTAATCGCTGCTTCACTATTGTCTGGCAACGCTTTTGCTAATGTAGACCTTAAGAAAAACATGCAAGAAATGAAGCTTGCGTTCAAACAAGCGGCAGAAGCTCAAAGCATTGAAGAGATGCAAAAGCCTATCGTTCGTTTAGATACGCTAGTGGCAGAGCTGAAAACGGGTGTTTACCCAGTCGAGAAAGAAGACAACTTCATGGAAGGGTTCAAAAAGATCAGTGCATCATTGGATAGCATTGAGCAGAAGCTAGACCAAGGTGACTTAGAGTCGGCACAGCAGGAACTTCGTACTATTGACGGCCTTCGTGAAGAGTACCATGAGAAGCGTAATCCAAGCATTTGGAGCAAGATCTTCGGCTAATTTGCCAATCAATTGAGTTTGCTAGATACGTAACAAAGAGCAAAACCTCAAGATTCGATTTCTAAAACGCTGTCTTACATTACCCTCTTCAAGGGAAGGTGTAAGGCGGCGTTTTTTATTGTCGTTTCTCTAAACAGTTTACTGCTATTTTTCTAGACATTTTACTGCTAATAGACGCGTAACATTCTTTTGGCTCTTTGGTTGTAACTAGTTTTTAACTAAAAAGAGTGTGCGTTAGCTTCAATTTTTTAACTTGCTGTTAATCTTTACGTTTACCTATATTCCAAGTCCCTCATAATAAGGGAAATTTATAAAGATTTGGAATAATGCGCCGAACCTCGTTCAACTTCTCCATGTTACTTGCTACAGCATTAAGCTGGGTGCTGGTGACATTAATGCCTGTTATCAATGCTCATGGTAATAGTGCGGGAGTATGGGCGTCGTTATGTACGGTCAATGGCTTTGAACTGGTTCAAATTGAAGAAGGTGAACCTAATACTCATAAAGGAAAGCCGTGTCCCTTTAGCCATTTTTCCACGTTTCACCAAGATGAACTTCCAACTACACTACTGACAACTCGACTGAGTTCTATTGTCTCAGACAGCTACGCTTTTTTGGCTCTAAGCGAACGCTATATGAGGCAAGCCCCGCGCGGCCCTCCCTTTGTTACTGCTTAAACCTAACCCACTAAAATAATTAAAAAATAAAGTATTAAGTAAAGTTAAACATGCTCAAATTACTTTCTGATCTTTCAGAAGGTATGTTTGCGTGTGTCAAAGGAAATAATAATGTTGAGAAATGAATCTCAAACCCCTGCGAAAGCACAAGCAACTTCGCAGTCTAAAAGCAGTGCAACAACTGGTTCGAAAACCAATATAAAAAGCAAAGACCGCAATAAAACTCTCTACTTCCTCACTTGGCGCTGGCACTTCTATGCTGGGCTATTCGTTATCCCGTTTATGCTAATGCTGAGCATTACAGGCTTGGTGATGCTGTTTGATGATGAAATCGAACTTGTTTTCCATCAAGACGCGATTGAAATTGTTGCATCGGGCGAACCGATCAAGGTGTCACAACAATTAGCTGCGGTACAAAATCAATACCCACAAGGTACGGTGACACAATTTGTACCGAGTAAAGTCCCTGATCTTGCGAACCGATTTTCTGTATCACTTGAAGATGGCACGTCCGTTTTCGCCACGGTGAATCAATATACTGGCGAAGTGGTAGGAGAAATCCCCCGCAGCGACAGTCTGTATCAACTGGCGAATGACATTCACGGCACTTTGTTGATTGGTGATTGGGGGGATTACCTAATTGAAGTCGCAATAAGCTTGTCTATTCTGTTACTCATCAGTGGCATTTACTTATGGCTTCCTCGAGATAACGCGAGCCGCGCTGGTTTTCTTAAGCTTCGATTTGGTTCAGGAACGCGTATTTTAATGCGTGATCTGCATGCGAATATCGGTGGAACACTGTCATTCATTCTTCTGTTATTTATTCTATCGGGATTATCATGGACAGGTTTTTGGGGCGGTAAGCTAGTGCAAGCATGGAGTACGTTTCCTGCTCAAATGTGGGACGACATTCCTCTGTCTAACGAAACGCATGCTTCTTTAAATCACGGGTCTGAAGAAGAAATGCCTTGGAACCTAGAGCAAACTCCACTGCCTTTGTCTCAAGATAAGCCAGCCGAACACGTCCACCAAGTAGAAGAAGCGTCTGAAGCTCATGATCATTCTAAGATGGGTGAGGATCATTCTCAGCATGTATTATCTACGAGTGATTTCTCGATTGATGATGTGATAGCAAAAGCTCAATCTCTTGGTTTTACGCAATATAAAGTCAATTTCCCGCGTTCAGAAACGGGTGTTTACACCGTGGCCGCCAATACTATGGGAGGCGATATCATCGACCCAACCCAAGATCGCACAACTCACCTCGACCAATATTCAGGGCGCATTCTAGGAGAGGTGACGTGGCAAGATTACAATTTATTCGCCAAAACTTTAGCTGTTGGTATTTCTCTACACCAAGGTGACATCAGCATCATCAACAAGCTTATAAACACGTTGTTCTGTTTGGCATTCATTGTGGTGTCGGTGACTGGTGGAATCATGTGGTGGATGCGCAGACCTTCAGGCCAAAGAAAGTTGGGAACGCCACCGAAGTTTGGCGATGCTGGTTTTTGGAAAGCAGGCTTAGTGACTGTGGTTATTATTTCGATACTGTTTCCACTCGCGGGTGCAACTATCGTGACAGCAATGCTATTGGATTGGTTACTGTTTTCACGCGTTGAGAGATTCAAAACCGCGTTGAGTTAATTGACATGCAAACGGGCTTTCTCTACTTGAGAAGGTCCGTTTTATTAATCAGATGATCGCGTCTTTTGTGAGAAAGACTTTAGACTTGATACCGCTCTAGATTTGATAAAGCTTTAGATCTGATACAGCTTTAGATCTGATACAGCTCTAGCGGCAGGCCGTCTGGGTCTGCGAAAAACGTAAATGATTTCCCCGTAAACTCATCAACTCGAATCGGTTCGACTTCAATGCCTTGTTCTCCCAAGTAGCTTTTGACATGTTGAACGTCATCAACACAAAAGGCCAAATGTCTCAGCCCTTGAGCTTCCGGAAAGCTTGGTCTTTCAGGTGCGTCAGGGAAGCTGAATAATTCTATTTGAGCGCCATTAGGCAGTGCCAAGTCGAGCTTATACGACTGACGTGCTTCACGATAATTCTCCGCAATCACTTCAAGCTTTAAAACTTCCGTATAAAAACGTTTAGAGACTTCGTAGTCTGAGCAAATAATGGCGGCGTGGTGTATTCCTTTCAGCATCAGTTTATTTCTCCTGCCAGTTTGTCACCCAAGTGTTCCATCGCGTAATCAATGAATACACGTAATCGAGCGGGCATGTACTTGGTTTGAGCAAACTGCATCGCGATAGCGCCATGGTAATTACTCTTGATGGTCCAATCTTCCAGTACTTGCACTACAGAACCTTCAGCCAATGCATCTTGGATCACGAAGTCATGGAAAATACCCACGCCAAGCCCTTCTTTAACGCCTTTCAATCGCATCTGAGAGTGGTTCACAGCGTAACGTCCGCTGACGGGTACTGTGTAAAACTCATCATCTTTAAGGAAGTCCCAAATGTGGTCTTTATCTGTTTCTGCAAGGTATAAGCAGTCGTGCTCAGACAGCTCGGTAGGGTGGTGAGGGGTTCCTTTAGCATCTAAATAGTCGGGGCTCGCACATAACACGAGGTTTGTTTTTCCGAGCTCTTTCAATACCAAACTCTCGTCAGGTTTGTCGGTAAGGCGAAAGGCAATGTCGATGCCTTGGCGCAATATGTCGATGTCGCCATCAGCCGCCCTTAGCTTGAGTTGAATCTCTGGATACTGATTTAAGAATGGAACAACGAAAGGCTGCAATACCGAGTTCAAGAAGGCTTCTGGTGCCGCTACTGTAATAGAGCCTGCAGGTTCAGTATGGTCAGAGGTAGACAGCTCAACCGCTTGTTGCGCCGCATTAATCATGACCACGCTTTGGTCGTATACCAACTGGCCTGCTTGCGTGATGATCAATGTACGAGTGGTACGTTCAAACAGCTTTACTGAGAGTGCTTTTTCTAGACGTGTGATCAATTTACTCAACGCTGAGGGTGTCACCCCTAACTGCTTTGCTGCAGCGGTAAAGCTACCTTCATTCACAACTAAGATAAACGAGGCGAGATCGGGAAGTAGGGCGATGAGTTTTGGGTTAATCATAAGTGTCCAGTAGGGCTAGTTACAACGGTGAGCTTATTGACAATTGTGAGTGATCTCTTCTGATTTGTGAATCAATTTCATTAATCACTTGACGTGATTGCTCTGATTGCTTGGCGTGTTTTGCTTTTCATCTCATCGGTTTTCATCTGTATAGCGGAGTTGCTGATGCACATTCTAAGAGAAGCGGATAATCATCACCATATTGTTCTGAGATGAAAAATAGAGATCTGATATGAAAGTGAAATTAGACACAAACGGAAGGGGATTTGACGTTAAAAAGAGCAGGTAAGACGCGTTTATGTGCCCTGTGTCACTGGGATGAACCATTATTCGTGCCTGCGATTCATTAATGTTTTTCCAACTAGAGGGATAATCGAGAAGGGAGTGTTCAACTAGAATATAGAGATTAGTTTTACAGTGTAAATGATCGTTTTAGGATCGTTTATATCCCTAAATAAAGCGGCGCGTGATGCTGCTGAATAATAACTAGGAAGGAATGAACAATGTCTTCTGCATTTTACCAACAGATTCAAACGCAAATCGAAGAAGTTAAAGAAGAAGGTCTTTATAAGTCTGAGCGCATTATTACTTCTGCACAAAAAGCAGCGGTTTCTATCTCGACTGGTGAAGAAGTACTAAACTTCTGTGCAAACAACTACTTAGGTCTTGCTAATCACCCAGCTCTTATCGAAGCAGCTAAAGATGGTATGGATCAGCACGGCTTTGGTATGGCTTCAGTACGTTTCATCTGTGGTACTCAAGACTCTCACAAAGAACTAGAGCAAAAGCTATCTACGTTCCTTGGTAAAGAAGACACTATCCTTTACACATCTTGCTTTGATGCAAACGCTGGCCTATTCGAAACGATTCTAGGCAAAGAAGACGCAATCATCTCTGACGCACTAAACCATGCATCTATTATCGATGGCGTTCGTCTGTGTAAAGCAATGCGCTTCCGTTACGCGAACAACAACATGGAAGAGTTAGAGCAACAACTTATCGCAGCTAAAGAAGCGGGCGCTCGTCACACGCTTATCGTAACTGACGGTGTGTTCTCTATGGACGGCGTAGTTGCTAACCTTCCTGCTATCTGTGACCTTGCTGACAAGTACGACGCACTAGTAATGGTTGATGATTCTCACGCTGTTGGCTTCATGGGCGAAAACGGCGCGGGTACTCACGAGTTCCACAACGTTGTTGACCGTATCGACATCATCACAGGTACGCTTGGTAAAGCAATGGGTGGCGCTTCAGGCGGTTACACTTCTGGTAAGAAGGAAGTGATCGACTGGCTACGTCAGCGCTCTCGTCCATACCTATTCTCTAACTCTGTTGCTCCTGCAATCGTATCGGCATCTATCCGCGTTCTAGATCTTCTAGCCGAATCTGGCGACCTACGAACTCAACTATGGGAAAACTCTGCTCACTTCCGTACTCGCATGGAAGAGGCTGGTTTCACTATGGGCGGCGCTGACCACGCAATCATCCCAATCATGCTTGGTGATGCAAAAGTAGCGGCTGAATTCGCAGAGCGCGCTCTAGAGAAAGGCATCTACGTTGTAGGTTTCTCATTCCCTGTAGTACCAAAAGGCCAAGCTCGTATTCGTACGCAAATGTCTGCTGCACACTCTCGTGAGCAACTAGATCGCGCAATCGATGCGTTTATCCAAGTTGGTAAAGACATGGGTATCATCTAATTTTAAAGGGGTGCCTTTAGCATCCTTTGATTAGATAAAACAACACCCAATAGAACATATAGATTTTTGATTCTCGCCTTACAGTTAGGCGAGATGAACTGGATAACATTATGAAAATTAAAGCACTTTCTAAGCTTAAGCCTGAAGAAGGCATCTGGATGACCGAGGTTGAAAAACCTGAAATGGGTCATAATGATCTTCTTATTCGTATTAAGAAAACTGCAATTTGTGGTACAGACGTACATATCTACAACTGGGATGAGTGGTCACAAAACACAATTCCAGTACCTATGGTGGTAGGTCACGAATACGTGGGTGAAGTTGTTGGCATCGGCCAAGAAGTTCGTGGTTTTGAAATCGGCGACCGTGTATCTGGTGAAGGCCACATCACATGTGGTCACTGTCGTAACTGTCGTGGCGGCCGTACTCACCTTTGTCGTAACACAACAGGTGTTGGCGTAAACCGCACTGGTGCGTTCTCTGAGTTCCTTGTGATCCCTGCGTTCAACGCATTTAAGATCCCTGCAGAAATCTCTGACGATCTAGCATCAATCTTTGACCCGTTTGGTAACGCAGTACACACAGCGCTTTCTTTCGACCTAGTAGGCGAAGACGTGCTAATCACTGGTGCTGGTCCAATCGGTATCATGGCTGCTGCTGTTGCTAAGCACGTTGGTGCTCGTCACGTTGTAATCACTGACGTAAACGAATACCGCCTAGACCTTGCTCGTCAAATGGGTGTAACTCGCGCAGTAAACGTAATGGAAGAGAAGCTTGAAGACGTAATGGCTGATCTCGGCATGACTGAGGGCTTCGATGTAGGCCTAGAAATGTCTGGTAACCCATCTGCGTTCAATAGCATGCTGACTAACATGAACCACGGCGGTAAGATCTCTCTACTAGGTATTCCACCATCAGACATGGCAGTAGACTGGAACCAAGTAATCTTTAAAGGCTTGGTTATCAAAGGTATCTACGGTCGTGAGATGTTCGAAACTTGGTACAAGATGGCTTCTTTGATTCAATCAGGCCTAGATCTAACACCAATCATCACTCACCACTACAAAGTGGACGACTTCCAGAAAGGCTTCGACATGATGCGCTCTGGTATGTCAGGTAAAGTAATTTTAGACTGGGAGTAGGTTACTACCAGTTTTGAATGTTAGAAGGCAACAGGTAAAACTGTTGCCTTTTTTATCGCCACTCTGTAGCCATATTTAATTTATAAATAATTTAACTAATTGATATTTATTGGTTATTTTTTATTTCGCATATAGTGGCAAGTTTGATTCAATCAGGGTTAGACCTATCACCAATCATTACCTCATCACTTTAAAATTGATGATTTCCAAGCTGGCTTCGATGCTATACGTAGGGGGCTTTCTGGCAAGGTTTTCCTTGATTGGGAATAGAAAAATTAGGCTCTAAATAGCAAAAGGCGACAGTGAAAATTGTCGCCTTTTTTACGAATAAAACAGCTAAATAACGGTCGTTTACAGTGTCTACCGCCACTTTGTCGCCATTAATTCTCTAATGGGTTGAGGGGCTTTGTTGCGTAATTCAGTGGAACTAAATCCAGAACCTACGATCTGATCAGCTACGTCCACTCTCTCGTAGCCCTATTCCTAAACCTTTTTATAAAACAACCAACTGGAAGCAATACAACCAATCACTCATTAACCGTGGCTCTCTGACTTTTTAGATTGATGAAGAGGCAATAAGCGGTTGGGCGCAAAGCGAACAGAATAAGCGCGGGAGGCCACGTCGGTTCAGTGGTTTAGCTATCACGACAGCGCTGCGAGGATTTATCGACTCGATATTTAGGTTAGCCCATGTTCCGTTAAGTTGTCCGCATTACACCTGCATCAGTCGTAGAGCCAAGCAAGTTGAGGTCTCATTTAAGACTAAAACGAGAGGAGCGATACAACACCTAGCCATTGATGGTACTGGCCTTAAGGTTTATGGCGAAGGTGAATGGATGGTCAAAAAACACGGGACGGATGGCAAGCGTAGGGTCTGGTGAAAGCTTCATATTGCCGTCGATACAAGCACTTATGAGATCATTGCCGCCGAGCTAAGTTTATCGATGGTTACAGATGGAGAAGTCCTCCCGAACTTACTGAAACAAACACGCCGAAGTCTCCTTGAGGTGTCAGGTGATGACGCTTATGACACAAGAGCGTGTCACGCTGCTATTAAGATTAAGGGAGCCATTGCGCTTGTTCCCCCAAGAGAAGGGGCAGCCTTCTGGGAGTGTGGTCACCCTCGAAATCTCACCGTGGGTTGCCAGAAGTTATACGGCTCAAATAAGTATTGGAAAGAGCGGTATGG